>NZ_WQPW01000011.1:0-30192 GCF_018785465.1 Clostridium sp. MCC328 | reverse complement strand
AAGCAATATTCAGCTAAAATACAGTAACTATGTGGCTTTCAGCCACTTTCACGGCTGATCCGTGAATAATCTAGGATAAGGAATATTTGAGCAGGAAAAAAAGTTCACAATTAATTCACAAAAAATTAGCACTCGCCTCTTGACAGTGCTAATCATATGTGCTATAGTACATACAGAACAAAGGAAGAGAGAAAGAAATCAAAGGGATGCAAAAAGTCCTGGAGATTTTCAGAATCTCCCAGACAATAGATTTCAGATATTCTGATTGGAGGAATGATTTATGTATATGCCGAGTATTTTTGGAGAGAGTTTATTTGATGATATGTTCCCGTTTGATGACAGCTTCTTTACTTCTAAGAAGAATCCGCTGTATGGAAAGAATGCTTCGAGAGTTATGAAAACTGATATCAAGGAGAATGAAGGTTCCTATGAACTGGACATCGATCTTCCGGGATTCAAGAAAGATGAGATCACTGTAGAATTGAAAGATGGTTATCTGACCGTCAGCGCTGCTAAGGGTCTTGATAAGGATGAGGAAGATAAGAAAGGTCACTATATCCGTCAGGAGCGTTATTCCGGAGCAATGAGCAGAACCTTCTATGTTGGCGAAGATGTAAAGCAGGAAGATATCAAGGCTAAATTTGAAAATGGTATCTTAAGCCTGTCCGTTCCGAAACCAGTTGAGCAGAAGAAGGTTGAAACTTCTAAGCGTATTGCGATCGAAGGTTAAGGAAGCGCGGCAGACAGTGAAAGCTACCTGCGGTGTATGGTATCAATGAAAATAACCTGTAGCTGAAAAGGACCGTTGCCTTTGCAGAGAGATCTGTGGGGCAGCGGTCCTTTTTTATGTAACAGGAAATTCATAGGAAGTTCCTGTTACATAAAAAGGCACTGACGTGCCCCAAATGCGCACTCGCGCGAAGATGCAGATTGTCGCAAGCGCCTGCGCGTGGCGCGAGAATGTGCCAAGGCACATTCTTTTATATAAAAGGTACAGCTGCACGTTATTGGTTTATCATAAAATCGGCAGAATACCCCCATTCCTCGTAGGTGGCGGGATGAATGCCACTATAACGATACACAGACAGATGTAAAACGGTAAGCAATTACAATTCTTTCTCTTCCCTTTTGTGAAACCATGTGCTATAATTAACACAGAACATATGTTCTGCACCAATTAGGAAAGGAGGAACCGTTTTGTATTTGACCGTATGCCAGCAGCTAAAGCATCTGTCCAAAGATGAATTCCTCATTCTACGGGAATTATGCCGCACAGCCAAAAACCTGACCAACCAGGCCATCTACCAGGTACGGCAGCATTACTTTGAACATAGCCGGTATCTTCCATATGAGAAAAACTACGCCATCTTAAAGACTTCCGAAAACTATCGGCTGCTGAATTCCAACATGGCCCAGCAGATCCTTAAGGAAGTGGATGGATCTTTTAAGTCTTTCTTCGGTCTGTTGAAACTGGCAAAGCAGGGGAAGTATCCGTTTTCATCCTGCAGGCTGCCCAAATACCTTCCAAAAGACGGCTACGCAACCCTGATCGTCGGGTTTGTAAGACTGAATGGGAACCGGTTTGTCCTTCCGTACTCAGCAGCGTATAAGAAGCATCATAAACCGGTCACCATTACCATCCCGCCGGTCCTGGCAGATAAAACCATTAAGGAGATCCGTATCATCCCAAAAGCAGACGCCAGGTTCTTTGAGATCCAGTACACCTATCAGGTGGAAGCGGCTCAGAGAAATCTGAATCCAACCCATGCACTGGCGATCGACTTCGGGATCGACAATCTCATGACGGCCGTTTCCAACAGAGGGGAAAGCTTCCTCATCGATGGGAAACGCTTAAAATCCATCAACCAGTGGTTCAACAAGCGGAACACCTGCCTGCAGAGCGTCAAAGACAAGCAGCACTACGGAAAGAAAACAACCAGACGTCAGGCCGTTTTGCAGAGGAAGAGAAACAACCAGGTCCGTGACTACATGGGTAAAGCAGCGAAACAGGTGGTCACCTACTGCATCCGGAACGATATCGGAACCCTGATCGTGGGCTACAATACCACATTTCAGCGCTCCTCAGATCTTGGCAGGCAGATGAACCAGGTCTTTGTGGGAATTCCGTTCGGGATACTCCGCAGGAAACTGAAATATCTGTGTGAAATGAATGGGATCCGCTACGTGGAACAGGAGGAAAGCTATACTTCCATGGCATCCTTCTGGGATCTGGATGAAATGCCCGTATATGGAGAAGCAGGACTTGTGCCACCGGTCTTTTCCGGCCGCCGGATCTGCCGTGGCCTGTATCAGGACCGCTCTGGAAGGCGGATCAACGCTGATGTCAATGGTGCTTTAAATATCATGCGTAAATGTAACATTGTGAGCCTAAGGGCTCTATATGATAGAGGCGATGTGGATACGCCTGTAAGAATAAGGATCGCCTGAGAGCGGGCGGAAACTCAAAGATCAAACTTCTTAAACGGGAGTCCAAGGATTCCCCAGAAGCCCCCACTTCAAATTTCTTCAAAATTAAGTGGTGGGTAATTCACGATAGAATGGTAATAGATAAAAAGCTGGCATTTATGAGCGGCGTGAGCTATGGTACTGTAAAAAGATTTGAATTGGGGAACGAAAAGTGTCAGGGAAGAGAGAAATAAACGGAGTTTTTATGATCCCGTTCGGACTTGTGGCGGGATTTGCAGACGGGCAGGAGATCCGGATCACGGAGCTTGCGGAACATGGATTTTGTTTTCGGACATTGGATGAGATCCGCGAAGTAAAGGGATTCCGGATCTGTTTTTATGATGGTTTCAACGGGCTGAAGGCGGGAGATCAGGAGAAGAAAAGCAGTGATCCGTATACGGAAGTTGAGATTCATTCGTTTGAGATGGAAGTGCGTGTGGAAGATGGATTGGGGATTCCGGTATATGAGTATTCGGTGTTTGTGGAGCAGGAGAAATACCGGGAATGCGCTGGAAAACTGATCCTTTGGTATGATAGATTTGTGCGGCTGAAGCTGGAGTGCGAGGACGGGGAACTTGCAATGGCGCTTACCGGGTATCCGGCAAAAAAGGATGAACAGTTTGCGGAGAATTTCATTGAACAGAAAAAAGAGTGGTTCGGTGAAGGAGAAGACAGGGCGAGGCTGGAAACGCGAATCGAAAATCAGTCAGGTATGAGGGAAAATTGCATCGCAGCAGGAGATTTTGAACTCGAAGAATACAAAGAATATAAAGAGCAGGAACGGAAGAATATCGAAGTTGCTGTGGAATTGGACCGTCCGGAGCTTTATGAGCGGTATTTATCCATGAAATTCCGCGATTTTATGGACTGGTACTGGAACGTGAATGGGGCTAAAGAGCTGGGAAAACGAATGCCGGTTCCAGAGCGGATTTATGTGGGAAATGCCTTCTGCCATCTGCTGTTTCCTGAAAAACGGCAGTTGTTTGAGATCTTTAAAAAGGCAGAGTCGGAAGGTCTGGCTGTGACAGTTACATTTTCATATCTGCGGGAATTTATGCTGAAACCGGCGGAAAAACTGTTGGATGAGCTGGAAGAATGGTGCAGAAACCGGGAGACATTTCTGGAGATCGCGGCAAACGACTGGGGTCTGCTGGAGCTTTTGAGAGAGCGGAAGGAATGGAAGGAAGAAAAAGAAGCTCTTGTGCCCTGTATGGGGACCCTGTTAAATAAAAGAAAAAAGGATCCACGGATGGGATACAAGCAGGGAGAGACAGGATATTTCCGGGAGAACAGCCTGAATGCGGAATTTTACCGGACGTATCTGAGAGACACGTTCGGGATCCGGCGGTACGAGTGGGAGTCCTGCGGATACAGGCAGGAATTTCCGGAAGGAAAGAACAGCATCCACGTTCCGTTCTATCAGACGAATACCTCCCAGTATTGTATACTGTATGCTGCGTGTAAAAATGGAGAACGTGGAAAGCAGGAACTGCCGGAATCGTGTCCGGGATATTGCAGGGAGAAAGTTTTTCTGTATCCAAAGCATTTGAAGATGGTGGGGCGGTATAATTCGCTCTTTGCGCTGGATGAGAGTGCAGTTTCCGGAATGGCGGATACAGAAGGTTGGAAAGAGAAAAGAATTGATAGAATCGTAGTAAATTTACTGTAACTAATATGCAATTAAAAATAGCAGATAGTCAGAATTGTACTCGCGAAAAATGAAACGAAATGTGGCAGATGCGAACTTTCAGAAGTTGAGAAGCTGAATTTAAGGAGAGATACAATGAAGATCACGGCGGGACTTGGGTCCATCGATGAATATGTGCGGTACGTCGAGGCCGGGGCAGATGAGTTTTTCTGCGGATACGTACCTTATGAATGGAATAAAAAATACGGGACGGTTCTGCCGCTGAATCGTCGCGAGGTTCTTGGCATCAACGTGCAGATCGGGGCGGAGAGTGAGCTGAGGATTCTGGCGGCGCTGGTGAGAAAATATGGGAAACCGGTACATCTGACATTTAATTCGCTTTATTATACACCGGAGCAGTACCCGGAGATCGCGGATGTCCTTCACCGGTGTACGGAGCTTGGATTTTCAAGCTTTATTATCGCGGATCCGGCGCTGCTGATCTACCTGAAAAATAATGGGATCCGCTGTGAGATCCATCTGAGTGGGGAGACGGCAGAGGTAAACAGCCGTATGATAGATGTATTTGACTGCTTGGATGTCAGTCGGCTTATCTTTCACAGGAAGAACAGCTTCGCAGACATGGAGTCGGTGATCCGGCATGAGAGGGAAAAGGGCAGCAGGGGCGTATATGAATTTGAGGCATTTGCACTGAACGAGCTCTGTCAGTTTTCGGGGGCGTTCTGCAATTCCCTGCACTGCGATGAGATGGGGCATCTGTGCCGGGTCCCGTATAAGATAGGAAAAGTTAAAGGAAATAGAGAGAAAAAAGAAGAAGGTTCAGAAACGGAGAAGCTGGTCTCACGGACGGAGAACACAGTGAAAGATGCGAATGATGAACGAAGCGCAGATAAACAGAACGAAGAGTATGAGGAACGAAGATATGATTCCGACGGCTATCTCTGCGGTGAGACAGGATGTGGGCTTTGCGCATTGTATCGGCTGCGAAAGGCCGGAATCACCCATTTAAAGCTTGTGGGGCGCGGAAATTATGTAGATTTTATGGAAAAGGATATCCGGAACCTGAAGACAGCTCTGGATATCCTTGAGCATGTGGATACGGAAGAGGAATATATCAGGGACATAAAACGAACATTGTTTCCGTATGGATGCAGCGGACTGTGTTATTATAGAGAAACGGAATCGGTTGCCGGGAAGACAATTTAAATACAGTGTCCAGGAACCGGGATTGGGAACCGTATTAACATTCGATGGCTACCTTGATCACACCGTCCATCTTATTTTCAAAGAGTGTGTATGCTTCTTCGATCCTGTTTAACGGGTATGTATGTGTGATAAGTGGTTCCGTATTCAGTCTGCCCTCTGCGATCAGCCGCAGTATTTCCTCACAATTGCAGCCGTCTACACCGCCGGTCTTGAAGGTGAGGTTCTTGCCGTACATATCCGGCAGCGGCAGAGTCTGAGCCTTGTCATAAAGAGCAACGACCGTCACGACCGCATTTGGTCTTGCACATTCCCATGCAAGGCGAAACGTGGATTCGGCGCCTGCGACTTCAAGAACGACATCTGCTCCGCCATGGTCACTGTTGGCACGAACATAATCTGCACAAGCTTCGGGTGATACAGTAAGGATTTCCGGATAGTGCTCATGGATAAAGCGGATCCGGCTTTCGTCTTTTTCACAGACGATGATACGTTTCGGATTCTTCAGCATGACACAGAGCAGCGTACAGATCCCCGTAGGTCCTGCACCGATGATCAATACCGTATCCTCCTCTTTGATCTCAGAAATACGAGCTGCCCAGAAACCGGTGGCAAGAACATCTCCGACCAGCAAAGCCTGACGGTCTGTAACATGATCCGGGATTTTATTTAGCCCCTGATCTGCAAACGGTACGCGAACATATTCTGCCTGTCCGCCATCGATCCGGCATCCGAGAGCCCAGCCGCCATTCTGATCGGTGCAGTTGTTTACATAACCATGCCTGCAGAAAAAACATTCCCCGCAGAAGGTTTCCACGTTTACCGTGACTCTGTCACCGGGTTTCACATTCGTTACGGCGCTGCCGATATCTTCAACAATACCGACCATTTCATGTCCGACGGTTATACCCGGCACAGCGCGGGGGACGCTTCCGTGTTTAATGTGCAGGTCACTTGAGCAAATGCTGGCGAGTGTTACCTTTACAATGGCATCCCGTTCATCCATAAGAACCGGCTTCGGTTTTTCCATTAATTCAAATTTTCCTTTGGAAACATAAGTATATGTCTGCATTTTTATCCATCACTTTCTTCTTTATTTATTGATTCTTTTATCTCGGTCGAGAAGACGCCCGCATTTTTTAGTGGTGAGTAACAGCAAATTTGTCTCGGTGGGAGTCAGGTCTCCGACTTGAATCATGTCTTTGGTGGGCCCAGGGGAAAAAGTATTCCTACAGACAAGCCTGCGTCGGACTTCGGACCGCATGATCTTAGTATTATATTATAGCACTTATCTGCGCGGATAGATACAAAATTCCCTTTCCGGATCCGGAAAGGGAATAGATTAGATGTTGCTCCTGTCTGCAATGAAATGCAGTGTGAAGGATATCTCTAATATAAAGAAGCAATGATTTTTACACACTGATCGATTCCAAGCACACCGCTGTTGAGTGTCAGATGATAATTCTGTGCATATCCCCATTTCATGTCGGTATAGAACCGGTGATATGCAGCACGGCGTTTATCCTTGTCGCGCAGGCGTTCCTCCGGGGACTGTTCACGTTCTCCATAAACCTCGACGATGCGCTGGGCACGGAAATCCATATCTGCGTGGATAAAGACCTTCAGGCAGTCGGCCTTATCCTGTAAAATGTAATCAGCACAGCGTCCAACAATTACACAGGGGCCTTTTTGTGCAAGCTCCGTGATGACCTTATATTGATGCTCCCACAGAATATCTTCATTTGTGGGGCCAAATAAGCGGTTTGAAAATGCAGATGAGAGGAAGCTGCCGGGCGTATATTCACCGGCTTCCTTTACATACTCCGGTGTAAAACCGGTTTCTTTTACCATTTCCTGAATGATCTCTGCATCATAGCAGGGGATGCCCAGCTGTTCTGCCACTTTTTTTCCGATGGTGCGTCCGCCGCTGCCAAATTCACGGCTGATCGTAATCACTCTGTTTTTCATACGTCTTATGCTCCTTTCACATTTAATTCATGATATGTTTTTATGATAATCACTGCTGAGATAATAAAGGTCAGAATATCTGAAACCGGCATGGAATACAGAACACCGTCCAGACCGAAGAAAACCGGAAGGAGCAATGCGAAGCCGACTCCGAATACTACCTCACGGAACATGGAAAGCATGGTAGATGTCAATGCCTTGCCCACGGCCTGTAAAAAGATGAAGCATGCCTTGTTGACACACGCGAAGATCATCATGCAAAGATAGGTACGGAATGCCTTAACAGCAAAATCGGTATAGTAGCTGCTCTCATTCGAAGCGCCGAAAATAGCGATAAGCTGATGCGGGAATCCTTCCGCCAGTATGAGCGCGACTGCACCTACCAAAGCCTCGGAAATAAGCAGCCGGGTAAACAGCTCCCTCACACGCATGGTCTTTTCTGCACCCATATTATAGCCGACGATCGGAATACAGCCGGCTGCCATGCCGACTACGATAGAAATGACGATCTGGAAAAATTTCATTACGATCCCGACGACTGCCATGGGGATCTGTGCGTACTGCTCCTGTGAGAACACAGCGTCCAATGCACCGTATTTGCGGAGCATATTGTTGATCGCTGCCATTGCGGCCACAAGGCTGATCTGAGAGAGAAAGCTGGTAATACCAAGGGTGAGCATCCGTCCGAATATATTTGGAGAAAGTGTATAGTCACCGGCTTCCGGCTTGATGATCCGCATGTGCACCAGATACCAGACAGCGAGAATTGCCGTCACCACCTGACCAATCACTGTGGCTACAGCTGCACCCATCATGCCCCACTGAAGGCCGAAAATGAAAATCGGGTCAAGAATGATGTTGATAACAGCGCCTGCCAGTGTGGAAATCATGGCAAATTTCGGGTTCCCGTCTGCACGGATAATAGGATTCATAGCCTGACCGAACATATAAAACGGAATCCCAAGAGTAATGTAGAAGAAATATTCCTGTGAATGCCGGTAGGTTTCCTCATTGACCGTACCGCCAAACATGGCGATGATGCTGTTTGCAAAGATCAGATATACGGCGGTCAGGATAAGACTTCCTACAATGATCAAAACTACCGCATTGCCGACACTGCGCTTTGCCCGGGCTGTTTCATTCCGGCCAAGCGCCATGCTGACAAAGGCACAGCAGCCGTCACCGACCATCACGGCGATAGCCAGTGCAACAACCGTCAACGGAAAAACAACGGTATTAGCTGCGTTTCCGTAAGAGCCGAGGTAGCTGGCGTTTGCAATAAAGATCTGATCAACAATATTGTATAATGCACCTACTAACAATGAGATGATACAGGGAACTGCATACTGACGCATCAGCTTATCAATACGCTCTGTTCCCAAAAACTGATTTCCAATTTCCATAATGATCTCCTTTTTCTTAAAAAAATAAGAAATGCGTAAGCTCCTTTAAATCCGGACTTACGCATTTCTGCAACACGATCTGTCTATAAAATTGTTCTTTATCGTTCACTTCCCACCTCCTTTCAATTTAAATCGAACACCCGTGAGACTTGGCGCTTGATTCTGGTATTCCTATCAGAATCACTGCGCATCCTTGCGGAGCATTTATCTCGGACGGAGACCTAACTCCCACGGAGATAAAAAAAGTGTGGCGCTTCTGCAACTGGATTTACGCAGAAACGCCACACGATGTAGCATTATTATAGCAAAAACGGAAAAAAATGTAAAGCAGTGGATTTTTATGCGGTACATGTTACTGTATACGGATAAGAATTTTCTGAACTAAAAATTACGTACAATACATGACTCTCAGAATTCACAAATTCTTCACAGAAAATTAGCACTCGCCTCTTGACAGTGCTAATAATATGTGTTATATTACATGCAGAACAAAGGAAGAGAGAAAAAATCAAAGGATCTCAAGGAGTTCCCAAGATTGGAAAATCTTCTGAAGTTCTTTCAGATAGATGACAAACAAGAAAACAGGAATTCTGATTGGAGGAATGATTTATGTATATGCCGAGTATTTTTGGAGAAAGTTTATTTGATAATATGTTCCCGTTTGATGAGAAGTTCTTTACAGAAAAGAAGGATCCGCTGTATGGTAAGAACGTATCCAGACTGATGAAGACAGATGTCAGAGAGACAGAAAAGACGTATGAGCTTGATATCGATCTTCCGGGATTTAAGAAAGATGAGATCCAGATTGAACTGAAGGATGGTTATCTGACCGTCAGTGCCGAGAAAGGTCTTGATAAGGATGAGGAAGATAAGAAAGGCAAATACATCCGCAAGGAACGTTATGCAGGTGCTCTGAGCAGAACCTTCTATCTTGGCGAGGAGATCCGGGAAGAGGAGATTAAGGCGAAATTCGAAAACGGTATCCTGAGTGTATCGATTCCGAAAGAGGAAGAGAAGAAGGTTGAAGGTCCAAAGCACATTTCCATCGAAGGGTGATCTGACAGCCCCGAGCGGTAACGATACAGAAACGTATGCGAAGCTGCCACGTATCTGAAAGATTAAGCCGCCCGGCGGATGAAAATTTCGCTGGGCGGTATTACTGACAACAAACACAACAAGTACTTCATCATTGAAGGGAGGCTTGCGATCATGAATATCAGCAAATTTACACAGAAATCAGTGGAAGCAGTCCAGAACTGCGAGAAGCTGGCTTATGAATATGGAAATCAGCAGATCGACCAGGAACATCTCCTGGTGAGTCTGTTAAAGTTAGATGACAGCCTGATCTTAAAGCTGATCACGAAAATGGGAATCTCCGGTGAGCAGTTTGCGGATGAGGCGGAAGCAGCACTTAAGAAGCTGCCGAAGGTATCCGGAGGCGGACAGGTCTATCTCACACAGGATCTCAATAAAGTCCTGATCGATGCCGAGGACGAGGCAAAGGCGATGGGGGACGAATACGTTTCCGTTGAGCATTTGTTCTTATGCCTGTTAAAAGAACCGAACAGGGCAATAAAGGAACTGTTCCGTACTTATGGGATCGACCGTAATAAATTCTTACAGGCTCTGTCCACGGTCCGCGGCAACCAGAGAGTTACCAGTGATAATCCGGAGGCAACCTACGATACCTTAAATAAGTATGGTTCCGATCTTGTAGAAAAGGCAAGAGACCAGAAGATGGATCCGGTGATCGGCCGTGACGCCGAGATCCGGAACGTGATCCGGATCCTTTCCAGAAAAACGAAAAACAACCCGGTTCTGATCGGTGAACCCGGTGTTGGTAAGACCGCCGTTGTGGAAGGGCTTGCACAGCGTATCGTCCGCGGCGATGTGCCGGAGGGCTTAAAAGATAAGAAATTATTCTCACTGGATATGGGTGCCCTTGTTGCGGGTGCGAAATACCGTGGTGAGTTTGAGGAACGTTTAAAAGCCGTTCTCGATGAGGTGAGAAAGAGCGAGGGACAGATCATTTTGTTCATCGATGAGCTTCACACCATCGTCGGAGCCGGAAAGACGGAAGGATCTATGGATGCCGGCAATATGTTAAAGCCGATGCTTGCCCGTGGTGAGTTACACTGTATCGGTGCGACGACTCTGGATGAGTACAGGAAATATATTGAGAAGGATCCGGCTCTGGAACGTCGTTTCCAGCCGGTTATGGTTGATGAGCCGACGGTCGAGGATACGATCTCGATCCTTCGTGGACTGAAGGACCGTTATGAGGTTTATCATGGCGTAAAGATCACTGATTCCGCGCTTGTAGCGGCGGCAACTCTTTCCAACCGTTATATCAGCGACCGTTTCCTTCCGGATAAGGCTATCGACCTCGTGGATGAAGCGTGCGCAATGATCAAGACGGAGCTTGATTCCATGCCGACGGAGCTGGATGAACTCTCCAGAAAGATCATGCAGCTGGAGATCGAGGAGGCGGCTCTCAAGAAAGAGACAGATCATTTAAGTCAGGAGCGTCTTGCGGATCTTCAGAAGGAGCTGGCAGAGCTTCATGACCAGTTCGCGACTCAGAAGGCCCAGTGGCAGAATGAGAAGGCAACGGTTGATAAGCTTTCCTCCATCCGTGAGGAGATCGAGGCAGTCCATCGTCAGATCCAGGATGCACAGCAGAAATATGATCTGAATAAGGCAGCAGAGCTCCAGTACGGTAAGCTTCCGCAGCTTGAAAAAGAGTTGAAGGAAGAGGAGGAAAAGGTAAAGAACGCAGATCTGAGCCTTGTCCATGAGAGCGTTACCGAAGATGAGATCGCAAGGATCATCTCCCGCTGGACGGGCATCCCGGTTGCAAAGCTCACGGAAAGTGAAAGAAACAAGACCCTTCATCTGGACGATGAGCTCCACAAACGTGTTGTCGGTCAGGATGAAGCAGTTGAGAAGGTTACAGACGCGATCATCCGTTCCAAGGCCGGGATCAAGGATCCGACAAAGCCGATCGGTTCCTTCCTGTTCCTAGGACCTACCGGTGTCGGCAAGACAGAGCTTGCAAAGACACTTGCGGCAAGTCTGTTTGATGATGAGAACAATATGGTCCGGATCGATATGAGTGAATACATGGAGAAATACTCCGTATCCCGTCTGATCGGAGCACCGCCAGGATATGTCGGATACGATGAGGGCGGTCAGCTCACAGAGGCAGTCCGCAGAAAACCGTATTGTGTCGTTTTGTTCGATGAGATCGAGAAGGCACATCCGGATGTATTCAATGTTCTGCTTCAGGTCCTCGATGACGGACGTATTACAGATTCCATGGGCAAGACCGTTGATTTCAAGAATACGATCATTATCCTGACCTCCAATATCGGTTCCCAGTATCTGCTTGACGGTATCGATGAGAACGGTGATATCAAGCCGGAGGCAAAGGCTGAGGTCATGAACGATCTGCGTGCCCACTTCCGTCCGGAGTTCCTGAACCGTCTTGATGAGACGATCCTCTTCAAGCCGCTTACAAAGAACAACATCGGAAGCATCATTGATCTGCTTGTTGCCGATATCAACAAGCGTCTGGCGGATAAAGAGCTTGTGGTTGCACTTTCCGATTCTGCAAAGCAGTTTATCGTGGACAACGGTTATGATCCGGTATACGGCGCAAGACCGCTCAAGAGATATCTGCAGAAGAATGTGGAGACTCTGGCAGCACGCCTGATCCTGTCGGATGGCGTCCACACCGGAGATACGATCAGGATCGACGTGGTCGACGGAAAGCTCAACGCGTCTGCGGAGAGAGGAACAAAAGAATAATCAGAAAACCGGATTCCGGGCGGGTGCCTCGAAAGGCAGTCCGGAACCCGGATAAAAGAAAAACGTAACTATTCAGTACCTTCATAGTTACACGCAAAAATCCATTCCAGATCAGCTTCGCTGATGGGATTTTTGCCCTCCAGCCTATGTTTTCTTACGGTCAGCGCAGCAAGTGCGCAGACCTACTGAACAGTTACAGAAAAACTTCATCCTTGGAGTTGTTCAGACCGGTATTACAGCCTGAAAAACTTCCGAAGATGAAGTTTTTTTGTGCGACAGAAGTGACTTTTTAGTGCGTCTCTCCCCCGATCACTTTGATATCCTGCTCATATTCAACAGCGGCCTTCACCGCCGCCTCCAATGCAGCCGTAATATCCGCAATGGCCATAGACGGGGTTGCCGGTTTATTGACAACCTGGGAAACGGCATACGGAACGTGGATAAAGCCACCGCGTACATTTGGAAATTCCTTTTGGATATAGTATAAAATTCCATACATGACATGGTTGCAGATATAGGTTCCTGCGGTGTTGGAGAGGGTAGAAGGATAACCGGCGTTCCTGATCTCCTGAACCATCGCCTTCACCGGAAGATTGGAGAAATAAGCGGCATCTCCATCTGCAAAGATCGGTTCATCGATGGGCTGGTTTCCTTCGTTATCCGGGATCCTTGCATCTGTTACATTGATCGCAACACGCTCCGGAGTCACGCCGAACCGTCCGCCGGCCTGGCCGATGCTGATGACGATATCCGGGCGGAGCTCCTGCATCTTTTCATGGACCTTCGCAATGGATTTAGCGACTACGGTCGGGATCTGCAGCTTTGTGATCGTTGCGCCTGCAATCTCGTCTTTCATGGCTTTTACGGCTTCCCATGCAGGATTGATCGGCTCTCCGCCGAAGGGGTCGAACCCGGTGATCAGTACGTTCATGTAAATTCCTCACTTTCTTTACAGCCGCCTCTGCAACGCGGGGGATTTTCAGTCCGGAAAATCCACGCCGTGATATTAACGGCATATTTTCTCAGGAGACTTATTTGACAAACAGAGTCTCCGACGTTATGATAGATAAGGATATTATACAGGAAAATAAAAGAATTCGCAAACGCAATTCCTGTACACGGACAAGAATTTTCTAATGTGCAAACACGCGAAGATGTAGATTGTCACATGCGACCGCGTGAGGCGCGAGAATATGCCAGGCATATTCTTTTTTAGGGAAAATCCCGTACAGTACAGAAATGCAAAAACAGATAGAAAAGAGGAAAAATTATGTTTCGCAGAATCGGAAAAAATGATCCATGCTGGTGTGGAAGCGGGAAGCCATATTGTGAGTGCCATATGGCATTTGACCAGAAGATCAGTCGTGCCCGCTTTGCAGGCCACGAGGTTCCGTCCCACAAGATCATCAAGACACCGGCACAGATCGAGGGGATCCGTGAGAGCGGAAAACTGAATGTGGCAGTCCTTGATTATGTGGCGGAGCACATCAGAGCGGGAATTACCACGGAGGAGATCGACCAGTGGGTATACGACTTTACGACAAAGCACGGCGGGATTCCGGCACCGTTAAATTATGAGGGATTCCCGAAGAGCGTGTGCACCTCCATCAATGATCAGGTGTGCCACGGAATCCCGTCCGGGGATGTTGTCTTAAAAGACGGCGATATCATCAACGTGGATGTCTCCACGATTCTTCACGGATATTTCTCTGATTCGTCCAGAATGTTCCTGATCGGCAACGTGGATCCGGAAAAGGAAAAACTTGTCCGTGTCACGAACGAAGCTGTGGAAAAAGGTCTTGAACAGGTAAAACCGTGGGGATTCTTAGGAGATATGGGGCAGGCAGTCCATGACTATGCGAAGAAGAACGGATACACCATTGTCGAGGAAGTCGGCGGCCACGGTGTCGGTCTTGAGTTCCATGAAGATCCGTTTGTAAGCTATGTGACAAGACGGGGCGAGGAGATGCTTATGGCACCGGGGATGATCTTTACCATCGAGCCGATGATCAACATGGGCCGTCCGGATATCTTTGTGGATGACAGCAACGGCTGGACGATCTATACCGATGACAGGCTTCCGTCTGCCCAGAGGGAGATCATGGTACTCGTGACAGAGACCGGACATGAGGTCCTTGCGTGGTAGAAAAACAGGGAGAAAAACCGTTACTGTTTGCGCAAGGCGTAAACAGTGACGAAAAACCTGATGAAAAACAGGAAAATTCCTTGAATAGTATCTGAAAATTCGGTATAATATAGCCAAATAACAGTAAACGTGAGATTTGAATAAGGAGGATCGTGTATGGAGTTAAAGTATGACAAAATTCAGACGACCGGTACAGATACCCCGTTAAAAATCGTAAAGGGACATTTTGCAACGAATCATGCCCACACGAATTACTATTTTGACCTGACGACGGTAAAGAGCCGTCTGAGTGAGGCGGGAGGAATTGCCCAGGCACTCGTACATATGTATCTGTACGATATGATCGTCGATACAATCGTATGCATGGAAGGGACCGAAGTGATCGGAACACTTCTTGCGCAGGAGCTGACAAAAGGCGGTTTCATGTCGAAGAACGCCCACAAGACGATCTACGTTATCAAACCGGAGTTCAACAGCAACAGCCAGATTGTGTTTAAGGACAATTACCGCGCAATGATCAACGGAAAGAATGTGCTGATCCTCACCGCGACCGTGACAACAGGTCTGACGATCAACAAGGCGATCGAGGGTGTCCAGTACTATGGAGGAATTATTCAGGGGATCTCCGCAGTATTCAGTGCGCTTGAGAATGTCAATGGGATTCCGATCAAGTCGGTATTCGGATTAAAAGATGTTCCGGATTACCAGTACAGCGATTACAGGAACTGTCCGTTATGTAAGGAAGGAAAGAAACTGGATGCGCTGATCAATCCGTACGGATACTCAAAACTGTAAAAAATAATTTGAAATAGGAGCAGCTCTGCAGACCGGGGAAATCCCGGTGCCTGCAGAGCTTTTTTTTAACAGGAAACGCGAAGGAATTTCCTGATAAACAAAAAGGCATTTACGAGCGGGCAATGTTTTATAACTTTGGTTCATACAAGCTATAAAAAGAAATTACTTGCAATTTCTGACAAAGTGCTTATAATAAAACGTAGCAACATTGCTGAAGGGCAATTGGAAAGGAGACGCAAAGATATGACGAATCTTATTCTACTCGCAGTCGTGATTCGAATTATCGTCAGCATTATCGTCGTGAACGGGAATGCTTATTTGCGTTATACTGAATCCGGGATTGCCTGATAGAAACTTGAAAGAACAAGTTACGAAGAAAAGCAAAGCCTTACAGTGTAACGCTGTAAGGCTTTTTTATACCTGAATTTTGATACGGACATTTGTCCGCACCAGAAAAAGAAAAGACGGGAATGTCTGACAGAGCCGGACATTCCGAAAGAAATAAGATGAGGGGAAAAACAGCTATGAAAATGAACGGAGCGCGGATCCTGGTGGAAGAGCTGATCCATCAGGGCGTGAGAGTGATCTTCGGATATCCGGGGGGCGCAGTGCTTGATATCTATAACGAACTCTATCTTGCGTCTGACCGTATCGGACATGTCTTAGCAGCCCATGAGCAGGGAGCTGCCCATGCCGCTGACGGATATGCGAGAGCAAGCGGAAAGACCGGCGTGGTCCTGGCGACAAGCGGTCCCGGTGCTACAAATCTGGTGACAGGGATCGCAAACGCCTACCTTGATTCCGTACCGATGGTCGCGATCACAGGAAACGTCGCGGTAAACAGTCTCGGAAAGGATTCTTTCCAGGAGGTGGATATCGTCGGGATCACACAGCCGGTAGTAAAACACAACTTCATGGTCCGGGACATTAAGGATCTTCAGAAGACGATTATTGAAGCCTTCGAGATCGCGAATTCCGGACGTAAGGGACCGGTTCTCATTGATATTCCGAAGAACGTCCAGTCTGCGGAATACGAGTATGTGGAGGACTTAAAAGTCCCAAGTGTTGTAAAGAAGCCGAGAAAGTCCGAGTGCGGAGACATTGGTGAAGTTGTTGAGATGATCAAAAAGGCGAAAAAGCCGTTTATCTACGCAGGCGGCGGTGTCGTGGCAGCAGGAGCCCAGAAAGAAGTCCTGGAGCTCTCAAAACGGGTCGACGCGGCGATCGGTCTTTCGATGATGGGAATCACCTCCGTTCCGGCCTCCTATCCGCTGAATCTTGGAATGTGCGGCATGCACGGAAAATATCCGTCCATCAAGGCCCAGTCCGAATGTGATCTGCTTCTGGCAGTCGGCGTCAGATTCTCTGACCGCGCGACAGGTGACTTAAACGAGTACACAAAGAAATGTATGACGGTCCATATCGATATCGACCGCGCGGAGATCGGAAAGAATGTCAGTCCTGATGTGAGCCTCTGGGGCGATGTGAAGGAGATCCTTACGAAGATTCTGGAAGCGCTCCCGGAAGAACGGCATCCGGAGTGGGTGAGTGAGCTTGAGGGCTATAAAAACGAGATGATCCTCCCGGCACCGAAACCTTACGGACCGGAAGCCATCATCGAGGAAGTTCACAGACATTGTACCGAGGACACAGTGGTCGCTACCGACGTCGGACAGCACCAGATGTGGACCATGCAGTTCTACCCGTTTGAAAAGCCGCACACGCTTCTCACTTCCGGCGGTCTCGGAACCATGGGATACGGTCTCGGTGCAGCCATCGGCGGATGCATCGCAGCGAGAGGCAGAAGAACCGTTCTCTTCACTGGAGACGGAAGCTTCGGAATGAACTTAAACGAGATGGCAACGGCGGTGAGTCAGGAACTCCCGATCACCATTGTCATTTTCGACAATGATGTCCTCGGAATGGTAAGACAGTGGCAGACAATTTTCTACGACTGTCACTATTCCCAGACGATCCTGGACAGAAAGACGGACTTCCCGGCTCTGGCGAAAGCCTTCGGTGCTGACGGATACGCGGTCTACACGATGGAGGATCTAAAGAAAGCCCTTGATGTAGCTGACAAATCCCAGGGACCGGTTCTGATCGACTGTCACATTGATATGGATGAGAAAGTCCTGCCGATGATCCCGCCGGGACGATCTATTAAAGACATGATTGTGGAAGGATAAGGTGACCATGGAAAACAAAGTTGAAAAGTTTGCGGTCGCCATGATCGTAAACAACCGCTTCGGCGTTTTAAACCGCATCGCCGGTCTTTACGCAAAGCGCTGCTATAATATCGATAATATCTCCGCAGGTACGCTGGATGATCCGAATTATACGCGGATCACCATCGTCTCCACAGGAGATGAATATATGAAGGACCAGGTGGTCCGTCAGCTGGAAAAACTCATTGATGTCCGTGCCGTAACACTTTTGGAACCGGAAAACACCGTATTTGCCCAGCATATGTACATCAAAATGCACCTGACAGGAAGCCACAGAGGTTCCAGCAAACATCAGGTACTGGATCTGATCAACGAGTACGGCGGAAAAGTCGTAGACTTCGGTGAAGAGCATCTGACAGCCGAGATTACCGGAGACAGCAAAAAAGTTGAGTCTTTTATTGAAAAAGTCAGAGATTTTGGTATATTAGAACTTAGCCGGTCGGGAGAGATCGCGATCGGTTTAGGGATAGACAACACATTACGTGTCGATCACAATGAAGAATAAGGAGAAGAAAAACTATGGCAACCATGTATTATGAGAGAGATTGTAACTTATCACTTCTTGACGGAAAGAAAGTAGCTGTTATCGGTTACGGTTCCCAGGGTCATGCCCATGCTCTGAACTTAAGAGATTCCGGCGTTGATGTAGTGGTAGGTCTTTACGAGGGTTCCAAGTCCGCAGCAAAGGCAAAAGAAGACGGCTTCACAGTTATGCTCACAGCAGACGCTGTAAAGGCAGCAGATATCATCATGATCCTTGTAAATGATGAGAAGCAGGCAGCTCTCTACAAGAACGATATCAAGGCAAACCTTACAGCAGGCAAGACACTTGCATTCGCTCACGGCTTCAACATCCACTTCAAACAGATCGTTCCGCCGGCAGATGTAAACGTGATCATGATCGCTCCGAAGGGACCGGGCCACACCGTTCGTTCCCAGTACGTTGGCGGCAAGGGCGTTCCGTGCCTCGTAGCTGTTGAGCAGGACCCGGCTGGAAACTCCATGGAAGTTGCTAAGGCATACGCTGCAGGTATCGGCGGAGCAAGAGGCGGTATCCTCGAGACAACATTTAAGGAAGAGACAGAGACAGACCTCTTCGGTGAGCAGGCAGTTCTCTGCGGCGGCGTTTGCGCATTAATGGAAGCTGGTTTCAACACACTTGTTGAGGCTGGTTATAAGCCGGAGAACGCATACTTCGAGTGCATCCACGAGATGAAATTAATCGTAGACCTGATCTTCAACGCTGGTTTCGAGGGAATGAGATACTCCATCTCTGATACAGCTGAGTATGGTGATTATGTAAGCGGTAAGAGAATCATCGGCGACGAAGCGAAGAAGGCTATGAAGCAGGTATTAACAGAGATCCAGGATGGTACTTTCGCTAAGAACTGGATTCTTGAGAACCAGGTTGGCAGAACAACCTTCAACGCAGCAAGAGCAGCACACGCTGAGACACTTGCAGCTAAGACAGGCCGCGAGTTAAGAGCAAAGATGGGCTGGAAGCAGACACAGGATCTTGACGAGGCTAAATAGTCGCGATAGCAATGAGCAGTGCGAATCCGACGAGGAAAGATTCACGTTGTGCTCGCACATAAGTGAATCTTTGCCGGCGGATTCATAGGGCGAATGCCCGCGCACGAGCGGACGCAAGTCCGCGAGTGTGGCACTGCGGGGCAACGAATCCGACGAGGAAAAATTCACGTTGTGCTCGCACATAAGTGAATCTTTGCCGGCGGATTCATAGGGCGAATGCCCGCGCACGAGCGGACACAAGTCCGCGAGTGTGGCACTGCGGGGCAGCGAAACCCTAAAAAAAATTCTTCAGGGCCAGGCATCACCGCCTGGCTTTAGGTTTCATAAGGAGAAAAATCATGAATTCAGATAAAGTAAAAGCTGGCGTAGAGCATGCGCCGCACCGTTCTCTTTTAAAGGCAGATGGATATAACGACGAGCAGATGCGCCGCCCGTTTATCGGCGTTGTAAACTCTTTCAATGAAGTAGCACCGGGACATATGCACTTACAGACCATCGCCCGTGCCGTAAAGGACGGCGTCCTTGCGGCAGGTGGAACTCCGATGGAGTTCAATACCATCGGTGTCTGCGACGGTATCGCCATGGGCCATGACGGAATGCATTTCTCTTTAAGCTCCCGTGAACTGATCGCTGATACCATCGAATGTATGGTAAAAGCACATTGCTTTGACGCTCTTGTATTTATCCCGAACTGCGATAAGATCGTTCCGGGTATGTTAATGGCAGCTCTGCGTCTGAACCTTCCGTGTATCTTCGTATCCGGCGGCCCGATGCTCTCCATCAACCAGAGAGATTTAAATACTGTATTTGAGGCTGTCGGTGCAAGAAAAGCGAACCTGATCAACGATGAGGAACTCGCTGAGATCGAAGGAAGCTCCTGCCCGGGCTGCGGTTCCTGTTCCGGTATGTTCACCGCAAACTCCATGAACTGCTTAACAGAAGTTCTTGGTCTCGGCCTTCCGGGAAATGGTACGATCCCGGCTGTATACGCTGAGCGTGTCCGTCTCGCAAAGACTGCAGGTATGCAGGTTATGAAACTCTTAGCTGACGATGTTCGTCCGCGCGATATCATCACACCGGCAGCATTCGAGAACGCTTTAACAACCGATATGGCTCTCGGATGTTCCACAAACTCTGCGCTTCATCTTCTTGCAATTGCCCATGAGGCTGATATCACTCTTGATCTTCACATGATCAACGCGATCAGTGAGAAGACTCCGAACCTGTGCCACCTCGCACCGGCAGGACATCACCACATGCAGGATCTCCTGGAGGCAGGCGGAATCTCCGCAGTATTAAAAGAACTTCTCGATGCCGGTATGATCCACGGCGACTGCAAGACTGTAACAGGAAAGACTGTTGCTGAGAACGTTGCCCGTGCCGTAAACCGCAATCCGGAAGTGATCCGTCCGTTAGACAATCCATACACAAAGACCGGCGGACTTGCCGTCCTTTTCGGAAACCTGGCTCCGAACGGCGCGATCGTAAAGCGTTCCGCTGTAAAACCGGAGATGTTAGTCAACACAGGTACCGCAAAGTGCTTTGATTCCGAGGAAGAGGCGATCGCAGCGATCTACGCTGGAAAGATCGTTCCGGGCGACATCGTTGTCATCCGTTATGAGGGACCGGCAGGCGGCCCGGGAATGAGAGAAATGCTTTCTCCGACATCCGCGATCGTTGGTATGAAGCTTGACACAACCGTTGCTCTTCTTACAGACGGACGTTTCTCAGGTGCATCCTGCGGTGCAGCTATCGGACATATCTCCCCGGAGGCAGCTGCAGGCGGCCCGATCGCTTACATCAAAGACGGCGACAAGATCGCTATCGACATTCCGAACTACAGCTTAAAGCTGCTTGTTTCCGATGAGGAGATGGAAGAGAGAAAGAAGACCATGAAGATCCGCGAGCCGAAGAAGCTGACAGGATACTTAAAGCGCTATGCGAAGAACGTATCCTCTGCGGATAAGGGTGCTATCGTAGAGTAATTTGATACCTAGGGTCAAAAGGTCGGAAGGCCTTTGGCAAGCTTGCTTGCAAAAGGCTTTTTGACCTTGGAACCCTGGTATCACATGATATATAAAAGGCGGCGGGCTTATTTTGGAAGCTGCGCCGCCTTTTTACCAGGTATCCGACGGAAAATGCCATACGGCAGTTTCTGAAGGTTGCCAGGTTTCGGAAAAATCCCCGGAAAGAGAGGAAACTATATGAACGAGATCGTATCAAACCTGCTCGTATACGGCAGCCTGCCGGAAGACTCGATCCTCTGGCAGCTTGCGGATATCTGTGAGAAACTGAAAGATGGAACAGAGACGAAGGCGGCGCTCAGAGGCCGCGTTTTCCACCAGGTGAAGAATCTTCTGACGGTTGCCACAGACTACGCTTTTGACAAGAACTTATGGCACAACTACCTGACATTCCTCCTGATCACGAATGAGAATCCGTTCAGCCTCGTCTGTGAGAAGATGGGGGCTCAGGAAGGAACGGTCAACAACTTTGTGACCCACGATTTCGACATGTTCAAGGAACTGTTCGATTACGATTTTTCCTGGCTGGAGAAAGAACTCTCCATCGATTGCTTCACACAGCTGACCCACTACCAGGCAATCCGCAAAAAAGAGCTGATGTACAATAAAAATGTCAGCGAGAAAGTGAGAACCTTAAGCGAGAAGCTTGAGACGGCCGAGTCAGGCGCAGATTTCTTCCAGTATGTGACGGAGTTCTACAAAGATTACGGTGTCGGCATGTTCGGACTCAACAAGGCATTCCGCATTGCTGAGAACAAGGACGGATCCATCCGCTTCCTGCCGATCAACAACATGGATACCGTTATGCTGGATGATCTCATCGGCTACGAGCTCCAAAAGAAGAAACTCGTGGAGAACACCCAGGCGTTCTGTGACGGAAAAGCGGCGAACAACGTGCTGTTATTCGGCGACAGCGGTACCGGTAAATCCACCAGCATCAAGGCCATCGTCAACCAGTTCTACCCCCAGGGCCTGCGCATGATCGAGATCTACAAGCATCAGTTTAAGGATCTTTCCACGATCATCGCCCAGATCAAGAACCGCAACTACAAGTTCATCATCTACATGGATGATCTCTCCTTCGAGGAGTTTGAGATCGAGTACAAGTTCTTAAAGGCTGTTATCGAGGGCGGAGTCGAGACAAAGCCGGACAACGTGCTGATCTACGCCACATCCAACCGCCGTCACCTCATCAAGGAGACGTGGAAGGATAGAGAGGACATGGAACACAGCGAGGATCTGCACCGCTCCGACACCATGGAGGAGAAGCTCTCCCTGGTCAACCGGTTTGGCCTTTCTATCTTCTACGCGAAGCCGAACAAGGAAGGGTTCAACGAGATGGCAGTGGCTCTCGCGAGACGCGCGGGCATCACTCCGGAGGTTATGACTGATGCGGAGATCTGCTACGAGGCGAACCGTTTCGAGATGCGCGGTGGCGGACTTTCCGGCCGTACAGCGCAGCAGTTTGCGAATTACCTGCTCACGATCAAATAAAAACGACAGAATACGAGAAGACCCGGTATGGAAACATGCCGGGTCTTTTTTATGTAACGGGAAATTCCGAGGAATTCCCCGTTACATAAAAAGGCACTGACGTGCCAAAGATGCACACTCGCGCGAATATGTAGATCGTCGCAAGCGACCGCGCGAGGCGCGAGAATGTGCCAAGGCACATTCTTTTTAACATGTCTGCTGTTAAAAAATGTTAAGAAAAAAAGATATAGTGCTAAAAATAGATACAAAGCTCGCAAAACAACGAAAAATCACGAATGATTTTGAAATTGTACACCTATTTCGGATTGGATTCGACAAGGGGGCAATACTATAATGTCTATATTCCTACCGGGGATGCTCAAAAAGAAAAATATCATGTCAGACGCCCGGCTGGAACGGGGAAAATGACCGAAAAAGAAACTTTATGTGTTACAGGAGGAGCATTATGGCAGAATTATCCATTGCGATTGCAGATGACAACAGACAGACTTTGAATTTACTTGGCGAAATTCTGGAAAAAGAGGACGGGATCCATGTAGTAGGAAAGGCGGATAATGGCGAGGATGCGTACAACATGATCGTCCGCACGAATCCGGATATTGTTCTCATGGATGTGATCATGCCGAGACTGGACGGAATTTCCGTCATGGAAAAAGTAAAAAACAACACGCAGATGAAGAACCACCCGTCTTTCATCATGGTGACGGCGGCCAGCAGCCAGGATGTGACAGAGGACGCGTTCCGGCTCGGAGCTAATTATTATATTATGAAGCCCTTCAACAGGGATATTATTCTGGATAAGATCCACAGAGTCTGTCGCGGTCGGATAAAAGCGGCAGGTGCGGTACATACGGATGTGAAGAAGGTACAGCCGTATCTTGATAAAGAGACCTATATAGAACAGAATCTCGAGACGGATGTGACCCAGATGCTGCATGAGATCGGAATTCCAGCCCATATTAAAGGATACCAGTATCTGAGAGATGCAATCATCATGTCTGTCAGGGATACAGAGATGCTGTCCTCTGTCACGAAGATCCTTTATCCGACCATCGCGAAGACCCACAAGACGACACCGAGCCGCGTGGAGCGTGCCATCCGCCATGCCATCGAGGTTGCCTGGGGCAGAGGAGAGCTTGATACCCTGAACAGCCTCTTCGGATACACGGTGAACGGCGGCAAGGGAAAACCGACAAATTCTGAATTTATTGCACTGATTGCAGACAAAATCCGACTGGATTACAAACGTATCTGAAAAATCTGAAAAAAGAAAAAGACCCACTTTCTAATTTCCGAGGGATGTGTTATACTGAATCTAATAGCGGGACATGGCATTTTTGCGGAATTTTCCCTGCCATGGAGCAAAAAGTGGAAGGATGGGTTATCATGAAGAAAATATTGTTTGTCGCTTCCGAGGCTGTACCTTTTATCAAGACAGGCGGACTTGCCGATGTTGTGGGATCCTTACCGAAATGTTTTGATAAAGAATATTTTGATGTGCGGGTCATGATCCCGAAGTATCTCTGTATCAAGGATAAATTTTTGAGCAATCTTACTTATGTAAATCATTTTTATATGGATTACCTGGGACAGAGCCGTTATGTCGGAATTCTTGAATATGTATATGAAGGGATCACCTTCTATTTTATCGATAATGAGAGTTATTTCTGGGGCGATAAGCCATATGGTGATTGGTATTACGACCTGGAAAAATTCTCATTTTTCTCACAGGCAGCGTTATCCGCACTTCCTGTGATCGGATGGAGACCGGATGTGATCCACTGCCATGACTGGCAGACTGGACTGATCCCTGTATATTTAAAGGGAAGATTCGGAGAGGGAGAGTTTTTCCGCGGAATCAAGTCCGTCATGACGATCCACAACCTGAAATTCCAGGGCGTGTGGGATGTAAAGACGATCCAGAGATTCTCGGGACTCCCGGACTACTTCTTTACACCGGATAAGTTAGAGGCATACAAAGACGGAAATATGTTGAAGGGCGGTCTTGTGTATGCCGACGCGATCACGACGGTCAGCAACACCTACGCGGAGGAGATCAAGACCCCGTTCTACGGAGAAGGGCTTGACGGACTTATGCGGGCGAGATCCGGCGATCTCCGTGGGATTGTAAACGGTATCGACTATGATGTCTTCAACCCGGAGACGGATCCGGATATCGTTCAGAATTACAACGCGAAAAATTTCAGAAAAGAGAAAGTGAAAAATAAACGCGCGCTTCAGGAAGAGCTTGGTCTCGCGAAGGACGATAAGAAGTTCATGATCGGTATCGTCTCAAGACTCACGAACCAGAAAGGTCTGGACCTGATCCAGTGCGTGATGGACGAGATCTGTACGGATGATGTGCAGCTGGTCGTTCTTGGAACCGGAGACGAGAACTATGAGAATATGTTCCGCCATTACGACTGGAAATATCATGACCGCGTATCAGCGCAGATATACTACTCCGAGCCGCTGTCCCACAAGATCTACGCGGCCTGCGACGCGTTCCTGATGCCGTCCTTATTTGAGCCGTGCGGTTTGAGCCAGCTCATGGCGCTCCGCTACGGAACGGTGCCGATCGTCCGCGAGACAGGCGGCTTAAAGGATACGGTATGGCCGTACAATGAGTTCGAGGGAACAGGAACAGGATTCTCCTTCGCGAACTACAATGCCCACGAGATGTTGAATATTATCCGCTATGCGAAGCATATTTACTACGATAAGAAGCGGGAATGGAATAAGATCGTTGACCGGGCGATGGCTGTGGACTTCTCCTGGAAGACGTCTGCCGGAAAGTATCAGGAATTATATGACTGGCTGATCGGATACTAAAATGATTTGGAAATACTGACATAAAAGAGGAAAACATGACAATGTGGAATGAATTTCTGGGAAACCAGATACTGATCAGTGCAGTGCTCGGATGGACAGTGGCACAGTTTTTAAAGACCGTGATCGATATGGTGATCAATAAGTCTTTTAATCCGGAGCGGATCTTCGGCTCCGGAGGAATGCCGAGTTCCCATTCAGCGACGGTCTGTGCGCTTACGACGGCATCCGGAATGAAGTACGGAGTGGGAAGCTTTGAATTTGCCATCAGCTTTGTTCTCTCGATGATCGTAATGTACGACGCGATGGGCGTAAGGCGGGAGACCGGAAAACAGGCAAAACTGTTGAATAGCGTTTTCTTTGAGAATATCCTGAATTTAGACGGAGTTTTTCTCCAGGAAAAACTGAAAGAATATGTGGGACATACGCCGCTACAGGTAGTTGCGGGAGCGGTTCTTGGTATCCTCCTGGCAGTGCTCACTGGTAAATTGTACTAAATTAAAAGAAAATTGTGTACAATTTTGACCAAGAAAAACGACGGAAATTTACAGAAATATGTGAAAAAATCACGAAACTTTTATAAAGGGATGTTGCAATTTTTGGCAACATCCCTTATAATATGTACAGGCCTTTTTTCCGACACTCGATTTTTTTTGTGCGATATTTCCAAACCGGAGTTACGTGATGGGGGAGCGGAAGTATTGCAGGGGAGCAAAGAGATGAGGGCAATATAGACATCTTAGTCTAAACTAAATTCTAGGAGGAATAACAACTTATGGCAAAGTGGGTTTATAAGTTTGAAGAAGGCAGCGCGGCAATGAGAAATCTTCTCGGCGGCAAAGGCTGCAACCTTGCGGAGATGACAAATCTTGGCATGCCGATCCCGCAGGGATTCACAGTAACAACAGAAGCCTGCACAGACTACTACAACAGCGGAAAACAGATCACAAAAGAGATCCAGGATCAGATCTTTGAGGCTTTAACATGGCTCGAGGGCGTGAACGGAAAGAAATTTGGTGATACCGAGGATCCGTTACTTGTATCTGTACGTTCCGGTGCGCGTGCATCTATGCCGGGTATGATGGATACCATCTTAAACCTCGGTTTAAATGATGTAGCAGTAGAAGGTTTCGCAAAGAAGACAGGTAATCCGCGTTTCGCATATGACTCCTACAGAAGATTCATCCAGATGTATTCCGACGTCGTTATGGAAGTTCCGAAGTCCTACTTCGAGAAGATCATCGACGAAATGAAGGAAGCAAAAGGCGTTCACTATGATACAGAGTTAGACGCTAACGATTTAAAGGAGCTCGCTGAGAAGTTCAAAGCTGTATACAAAGAGGCTATGAAGGGCGAAGAGTTCCCGCAGGATCCGAAGGAACAGTTAATGGGAGCTGTGAAAGCTGTATTCCGTTCCTGGGACAACCCGCGTGCAATCGTTTATCGTCGTATGAATGATATTCCGGGCGACTGGGGTACCGCAGTAAACGTACAGACCATGGTATTCGGTAACAAGGGTGAGACCTCCGGTACAGGTGTTGCCTTCACACGTAACCCGTCCACAGGTGAAAAAGGTATCTTCGGTGAGTACCTGATCAACGCACAGGGCGAGGACGTTGTTGCCGGTGTTCGTACTCCGCAGCCGATCTCTCAGCTTGAGAAAGATCTTCCGGAGTGCTACAAGCAGTTCATGGAACTGGCTATGAAACTTGAGAATCATTTCCACGACATGCAGGATATGGAGTTCACAATCGAGGAAGGTAAGCTCTACTTCTTACAGACACGTAATGGTAAGAGAACCGCTCCGGCTGCAATCCAGATCGCATGCGATTTAGTTGATGAGGGACAGATCACTCCTGAGGAAGCTGTTTGCAGAATCGAAGCAAAATCCCTTGATCAGTTATTACATCCGACCTTCGATCCGGCTGCATTAAAGGCAGGCGAAGTGATCGGACAGGCTCTTCCGGCTTCCCCGGGTGCTGCAGCTGGTAAAGTTTGCTTCACAGCAGATGACGCTAAGGCAGCTGGTATCGGCGGCAAGGGCGAGAGAGTGATCTTAGTTCGTCTTGAGACATCCCCGGAGGATATCGAGGGAATGCACGCTGCACAGGGTATCTTAACAGTCCGCGGCGGTATGACATCCCACGCAGCAGTAGTTGCACGTGGTATGGGTACCTGCTGTGTATCCGGCTGCGGCGAGATCAAGATCAACGAGGAGAAGAAGGAATTCACACTCGGCGGACATACCTTCCACGAGGGCGATTACATCTCCTTAGACGGTACAACAGGTAAGATCTACAATGGTGATATCAAGACTCAGGAAGCATCCGTAGGCGGAAACTTCAAGAGAATCATGGATTGGGCTGACTCCTTCAGAAAACTTGGTGTCCGCACAAACGCTGATACACCGGCTGATACAAAGAACGCAGTTAAGCTTGGCGCAGAGGGCATCGGCCTTTGCCGTACTGAGCATATGTTCTTCGATCCGGAGAGAATCCACAACTTAAGAAGAATGATCGTTTCTGATACAGTAGAGGCAAGAGAGGAAGCATTAAGCAAACTCCTTCCGTACCAGAAGGGCGACTTCAAGGCTATGTACAAGGCACTCGAGGGCAGACCAATGACAGTCCGCTACTTAGATCCGCCGCTGCATGAGTTCACTCCTAAGACAGAGGAAGAGATGGCTGATCTTGCAAAAGATATGGGCATCACTGTTGATGAAGTAAAGAAGAAATGCGACGAACTTCACGAGTTCAACCCGATGATGGGTCACCGTGGATGCCGTCTTGCAGTTACTTATCCGGAGCTTGCAAAGATGCAGACTCGTGCCGTTATGGAAGCTGCAATCGAAGTCCAGGAAGAAGAGGGCTATGAGATCGTTCCGGAGATCATGATTCCGCTCGTTGGCGAGAAGAAAGAGCTCAAGTTCGTGAAAGACATCGTTGTTGAAGTTGCTGAGCAGGTTAAGAAAGAGAAAGGCTCCGATATGAAGTACCACATTGGTACAATGATCGAGATCCCGCGTGCAGCCCTTACTGCAGGCCAGATCGCTGAGGAAGCTGAGTTCTTCTCCTTCGGTACAAACGACCTGACACAGATGACATTCGGCTTCTCCCGTGACGATGCCGGTAAGTTCCTTGATTCCTACTACAAGGCAAAGATCTACGAGTCTGATCCGTTCGCAAGACTTGACCAGACTGGTGTTGGCCGTCTCGTAGAGCTCGCAGTTAAGGAAGGACGTGCAACACGTCCGGAGTTGAAGTGCGGTATCTGCGGCGAGCACGGCGGAGATCCGTCTTCCGTAGAGTTCTGCCACAAGGTTGGCTTAAACTACGTAAGCTGCTCACCGTTCCGTGTACCGATCGCAAGACTTGCTGCTGCACAGGCTGCTCTTCATGAGAAAGGTTACAAATAGGATCTGACTGACGCGAAGCGTAAAGTTGAATCTTTATAAAATGTAAAAATGAGATCCCCCGGAAGTTTTTCTGGGGGATCTTTTGAAAAGGGAGAAGCAATATGAAGGTATTAAATATTGGATCTCTGAATATTGACCGTGTATACGGAGTGGATCACTTTGTAAGACCGGGAGAGACGATCAAGACGAGAACGTATGCGGAGGCCTGCGGCGGAAAAGGATTAAATCAGTCGATCGCTCTGGCACGTTCCGGGGCGGAAGTGCATCATGTGGGCGCTGTTGGAGCGGACGGGGGAATGCTCTTAGATGTTCTCAAGGCGTCCGGGGTACATACAGAAGGTACAAAGAGTCTTTCCGGAGCCAGCGGTCACGCGGTGATCCAGGTGGATCAGAATGGACAGAACAATATTATCATCTGCGGCGGAGCCAACGATTCCGTATCGAAAGAAATGATCGACGAGGCGGTAAAAGAGGTGGAAGAGGGAGATATCGTCCTTCTCCAGAACGAGATCTCCAATGTGGGATATGCAGCTGAGACGGCGAAGAAGGCCGGAGCGAAGGTCGCGCTGAATCCGTCCCCGATCAACGAGAATCTGAAGACGATCCCGATGAATCTGGTGGATTATTTTATTCTTAACGAGATCGAGGGAAAAGAGATTTCCGGAGCGGAGAGTGAGGAACCGGAAGAGATCATGGAGAAGCTGAAGACGAAATATCCGGATGCCGCTTTTGTATTGACGCTGGGTGAAAATGGGTCCTGGTATTTTGATAAGACCCGGTGCTTCAAACAGGATATTTATAAAGTTAAAGCAGTGGATACCACTGCGGCGGGAGATACCTTCTGTGGATATTTCCTGTCTGGAATCACAAAAGGAAGAGAGATTCCGGAGATCCTGAAAACGGCAAGTGCCGCCAGTGCCATCGCCGTAAGCCGGAACGGCGCAGCTCCGAGTATTCCGGAGTATGAGGAAGTGGAGAAATTTGTGGCGGAGCGCGGGTAAGAAGCTAGAAAATGTGAGCCAGTATTAGAAAAGGCTGAATAGGAATAAAAAATTGCTGTGGCAATCCGCAAAGAACTAAAAAATGTCATGAAAGAAAGCATCTGGAAAGAAAGCTTATATTCATGACATTTTTTATAACACAATCTAATTTAACCTGTTGTGCTAGATAAAATAATATAAAGAAACTTCAACAAAATGTGCTATCCTATTTGTAGGCAATACAACGAAA
>NZ_WQPW01000111.1:17288-18784 GCF_018785465.1 Clostridium sp. MCC328 | reverse complement strand
AGAGGATTACGGCTATGAAGCCGAAATGAATCTTTTGCGGCGTACCATTGCGGAAAACGAATCATAAAGGACGAAAAAAGAAACGCTGATAATAGCCGATAGAGGTTTTGAAAGTTCCGGCGTCGCATTCTCGTGACTTCAGTCGTGAGTAAGACGCCTCAAATGCCGGAAATCGCCATTCCCCGCCATAATTACCACAGAAAGGAGGCTGCCGTATGAAACTCAGCATGACGTACCGCGTCAGAACCAGAGGCTTTAACCATATCTTCGATGAGACCGTCCGTCTGTACCGTCAGGCAGTCTCCTTCTTCGTGGATGTTTGTCTTACGGAATGGAACCTGATATCCACCGGAAAGCTTCAGAAGGAACGGGTAAACCTGGTGGAATCACTTACTGTCAGGACCAGGCAGAATCCAGCAGTGCCATATGATTTCTCGGCCGCGTTCTACAAGTTCCCCAGTTACTTACGACGTGCTGCCATTGCGGAAGCACTGGGCAAGGTATCTTCCTACCAAAGCAACCTGGAAAACTGGGAGGCAGCGGAGCCGGAGAAACGCGGCGCGAAACCGTCGCTGCCGCAGGTGGGATACGTGTATCCGGCCATGTACCGTTCCGGTATGTTCATCCGTACCGGGATATACCAGGCAGCCTTAAAGGTCTTTATCCGCAATACCTGGGATTGGGTTCTGGTAGATCTCAGAAAGAGTGATGCAGATTACATCGAACATCACTGCAAGAACTACAAGGAATGCGTCCCGACCTTACAGAAACGTGGGAAGAAGTGGTTTCTGGACTTCGTGTTCCAGACAGCCGTAAAACTTCCGGATACCGATATCCGAAACACCCGTATCCTGGCAGTGGACTTAGGGCTAAACAGTGCGTGTACGTGCAGCGTCATGACTCCGGAGGGCGCGGTCCTCGGAAGGGAATTTCTTTCCCTTCCGGGAGAATACGACTCCCTGGAACATGCGGTAAGCCACATCAAACACGCACAAAAACTCTGTGCCCGTAAAACACCGGGACTCTGGAAACAGGCAAAAGGCATCAACGATGACATTGCGGTCAAGACCGCCCGGTTCATCGTGGATACGGCCATAAAGTATGACGTGGACTGCATTGTGATGGAATACTTGGATCTCGCCGGAAAGAAGCGCGGCAGCAAGAAGCAGCGTCTCCACCTCTGGCGGGCAAAGTATGTACAGACCATGGTAACGGACAAAGCACACCGGAACATGATCCGGACAGCCCGAGTCTGTGCCTGGAACACATCCAGGCTTGCATTTGACGGAAGCGGCAGAGTCATGAGAGGCAAGGAAGCAGATCTTCCAAGCTACAGCCTCTGCCGGTTCCAGACAGGGAAGCAGTACAACTGCGACCTGAACGCGAGCTATAATATCGGCTCCCGGTATTATATCCGGGAACTCTTAAAGACCCTTCCGGCAACGGCGGGGCAGGCGGTGACGGCAAACGTACCGGAACTGGCCCATAGAAGTCAG
>NZ_WQPW01000111.1:0-17278 GCF_018785465.1 Clostridium sp. MCC328 | reverse complement strand
AATGCGGCACTTGCGGCATAGTGCCGGAAGACAGCTGAGTTCAGCCTGTATGGAGGAAGGGCAGCCCGGGAGTCCTAAAGACTTCAACCGGACGGGAAATCCGGCTATCGGGACACTTTCATGGCAGAGCTTTCAGGAACGGGATCCAACTGGATACCGGAAGCTCGTGACTTCAGTCATGAGAGACGACTTCACTCAAGAGCGTGTGGATTATTACACGCAGCGCTTTGACACAACAGACACATTCCCCAGGGCGATTGCATTTTACTGTGCTGAAGGCATTTCTGTTTTGTTGGACGGCCACCACAAGGCTTGTGCCGCCGCGCGACTTGGGCGGCAACTTCCCTGTATCACGATTTTTCCGTTTGGCGGCTACTTCTATGCACAGGCAAGGTCCAGCTCTACGCCTGTCCCGGACCGCGCGTATTTTGGTCCCTTTACCGTTTCCATATCTCAGTTACCCGCCAAGATACTCCCTGCAAAGCCTTGGCAGCAAACTATCGACACGCGCCCAGCCCCTTACTCGGGAAACCTAATCCGCGACTCAAAACTCCCCCAGGAATTCATTGACGCAGGGCGCAATTATCCAACATGGTATGAGTTTGGCATTACGACCGTAGCGGACATTGGCAAGGTTACCGATGACGATTTATCTTTGTGGTTGGAAAACCCACTCAAGTACAGTCCTCAGCTTCGGGCCGCACTGATCTATCTTAGATGCCACTGTGATCCTCAATTGAAAGAGGTGGCTATGAAGTGTGCTGACTCGTCCGACCGCTGGAGCAAACTGCGTGAAGCGGCTTTTAACCATTTAGCTGCGCTCAAAGGCGATTCAGAGGTGGAGCAATACTTTATCGGGTATTTTGTTGATGTTGAAACCGGTTATGAATCGGATGTGTTGACCGACATAGCAAATAGTTTTTGGTCTTGATATATGGGCTTGGGAAAGAAAACTGGCTTTAGATGGAGAAGTTTTAGAAAGTCCAATCTGGGAAGAAGGAATTCCAACTGCTCTTTCTGAAATTATGGACAAGCTTTGTGACGCTTTGGACGAATAAAAAAGAAAAATTCCAATTTATCGTGCTACAAAATATTCAGCTTTTTTCACCCATTCTCTTTTTATTTCCCACATGGTTGCCTGGGTGCTAAGATGTGGATGTACTTCACCTTCAAAAGAACAGCTGATATCAAAAATATTTTCCCAGCTTTTCCGTTTTTCTTCTTCAGAATATACCGCTGAATCGTCAATAGGAAAAATAATTTCGCCATCGTTTAGGACACAGTGCCAGTAATCAAAATCAGAAAGTAAAACTAGGTTGTCCGGGACCTCAATCGTCAGTAAGACAACAGGTGTACCTTTTTCTCCCCAATTACGTCCATGCACACGCATATCCGGTCGTTTCCGCATGCCTTCCCATTGGTACCAGGCCCACACGGGGAATATAACGCTTTCTGGTGGTTCACCTATACGCTTTTCCATTTGCTCTGCCATCCACAGATAAGAATTTTCAAACCAATCCGTCGCAATGAAATTTTTGTCTGCCCTGAGCACTCCGGTTTGTTCCATTTTTTCATATGCACGTTTATGCTGTATTGACCACAAAAGCATGATACACCTCACTGAAATCTTCCGAATTATCTATTATTCTACCATAAAAAATAGAGCCGGTGTAAAAAATCACACCAACTCTATCCAGACATTCATTCTTCATTTTCCGGGAATCCAAAGAGCAGAGAAAATTCCACTTCATCGCTGCCGGGCCACCTGTTAACGCTGATATGATCCGCCACAGCCATGACCATCCGCATCCGTTTCTGGGTGGCCGTGATATCAAACCCGCACCGACCGGTAAAGACCGCGGTAATATCGTGAAAGTGATCCTGACGGATAGTTAATTTGGCACCGGTCAGTTCTGCAAATCCCTTCAGGATCGGCAGAAGAGCAGTGTCAAACCATGCCCGGAAATCCCGTACCGCATCGTCAGCGTGTTTACGTCTAACGCTTTCGATCGCCTCCATGGCTGCCGCAGCTTCGTCCTGTGAAAGCGTTTCTGCCATGGTCGCTAAATTACCGGCCTGATCCGTACCGGTATAATCAAATTCCAACACATCATCATTTTCCAAAGTTTCATTCTGTTCCATAAAGTATCATCTCCAAAGATTTATATATTGTTCTTTAGAACAAATATAGCATATAAAGGATTGGAAAGAAACGCTTTTCGTTCGACTGGATTCGACAAAAAACGACAAAAAAATAGAGGATCATAGGGATCCTCCTATTCGAGATAAGCCTTGAGGGCTTTCATCAATCTTTTCTGTTCATCCGGTGGAAGAGTACGGATTGCTTCCGGCAGACCATTCGCCAGTCCATTCACGGAATGTGTTACAACATCAACTAGAAGAGTATCTGCAGAAACATCCAAAGCATTTGCGATGGCAACAAACGTATCTAATCTTACAGTTTTCATACCGCGTTCAATGACGCTGATGTGCGTTGAGCTGAGATCGACAAGAGCAGCCAGATTTTCCTGTGTCAAACCCTTTGCTTCCCTTGCGGTCTTAATGCGCAATCCCACTGCTTTTAAATCCATTGAATATCTCCTTTAGCACAAAAATTTGGTCTAAAGGTATTATATCTGTTGGGCAAAATGCAATACAGAATCTACAAATCTATATATTGTTCTTTAGAACTATATTGCATATTTATTTTCTTTCCCAGGCGGCATAAATGTTCCGAAAAATATAACTCCTGTGAAAAAGGATGGGAGAACAGATAGAAGGAAAGCGCAGGCACGAAGTCTGCGCTTTGGATTAAGGTAAAGATAAAATTAGATTGTTGGTTTAAATGTACCGCTATACCAGGTACCAGACCGTTTGGTAAACTCCGGGTGGGAAGGACAGTCGCTGAACATGCTTGTAAATCTAGTTACTTTTGAGATATCCCAACTGTTAATTCCAACAGTATTGGTCAGTTTTACGCAGTTCGCGAACATCAGTTCAGTTTCTGTTTGAACGGAGCTGCCGGTTTGAATTTCGGGCTTCTGGATGCAGCAATGGTCATTGTCTCATTGGTTCTCGGATTCCGTCCCTCGCGAGCTGCTCTTTCCACGGACTCAAATGTTCCAAAACCGATCAGCTGAACTTTATTTCCTGCTGCCACGTCGTCCATCACAATTTCCGTAAATGCTTTTACAACTGCATCTGTATCTTTTTTGGTCACTCCTGTTTTTTCTGCAATTGCTGCAATTAAATCCTGTCTGTTCATATCTTTTTTTATTCTCCTTCTTATCGTGTGCTCTTTCAGGTAAAGTAACATGCCTTAGCACGTTAATCTACAAGGTACTGCCCATATCATAGCACATTTGTTCGGTTCTGTATATTGTTTTTGGAGAAAGAACACCGTTTTTTTGTTTCCAGATGCATACATTACGTGATTTTTTTCTTTCAACCATTAATATGGATTTTTAGACCATAATTTCTTCGCAATCAAAAAAATAAACGAAAGGAGAAATTATGGTAAAAACGACATCGGCAAATGGTGGACCGGATCAGACATATCCGTCAGACACCGAACGCATTGCCTACACACCGGAAGATATCCAGACGATGCTTGGCGTCAAGCGTTCCGCAGTCTACAATTTCCTGGCTCAGGTATATCGCGACCACGGCCCGTTCTTAGTCCATAAAATCGGCACCATGTACCGCATTCCGAAAGAAAGTTTCGATAACTGGTTTTATGGAAAAAAGACGGAAAAATAACCAAAATGGGGATTTCACAAACGGTCAGTTCGTGTTATCCTTGAAGTGGCTGATTGTGGAATCTTACAAAAAGGAGACCACATGACAAAACAAAAAGAACATACACAGCCTGCTGCCACGCAGGCACCTATTTTTATGAATGAGACAGACGGTAAATGGTATTTTCGTGAGAAATATTTAAACGACAACCATGAAATTGCATACCGGGTACATCCGGAGGGGTATGATCAGATGGAAGACGCCTTGCGAAACAGCGTTAATGCCCTGAATGAGTTCGCCGCCGAAATGAAGGAACTGCGAAAACAGGTAAAAAGAACTCTTTCATTCGCAGAGGAATTACAAAATTGGTATCATGATACTTTTCCATCTGATTCAGCAGACGCTTATGCGGTTCTGATGGCCTACACACTGTTTCATTATTTGCTTCCAAATCTTGGACAGACGGGCGAAAAAACACTGGAGCAGATCACCTGGAAAGACATTGAAGAAATCATTGCTCGCGCAAACGGTATCTGCGTTTCCTCGCAGCCATTGGTTTACAAGCTTCTGAAAAACTTTTTCTCCCATGTCATGGTACTAGACCGAATCCGTATTAATCCCATGCAGCATGTCCAGCCGTACCTGTTCAAAAGACCGGTCAAGGAATTCCCGTCTTATACGATGGAAGATGTGAGAAAACTATTGGAAGAAGCCCGGTATACCGTACATTTTCTGGAAGTCTGCCTGTTGCTTTTGGGATTGAGAGGCGGAGAAGTGCGCGGACTCCGGTTTGCGGACTTTGATGAAAATAATGGGACTTTACATATCCGCAGACAGGCAGCCAGACAATGCACGCTCAGCATGAAGCCGGATGGTTCGTTTTCCGTCCGGAATACGGATCCAAAGATCAAAACCACCAAAAACGAGACCAGCGACCGTATCCTGAAAATCCCCGGATATATTTTTACGCTTGTGAAGGAACGCAAGGATTATCTGGATGATTTAAAGGCTAAAAGGTTGTCACAGGGCAAGCCCTGGGAAATGCAGTACGACGGATATGTTTCCATCGCGGATTTCGGAAGACTTAAGGATGAAAATACAGTCGGATTCGCTTTAAAACGCATCTGTGCATCTGCCGGCATTCCGAACGTCAGTCCGCATGATCTGCGTCACATTACCGCAACCCTGATGTATGAATATGGGGCGGAGGGAAATCCAGATAAAGAAGCTGTGTTAAAGGCAGTTTCCCGATATCTCGGACATTCCAGTACCAATACCACAATCGACGTGTACATGACACACGTGGAGTCCCTGTCAAAAATCCGTCATGTTTCGGAAGCGCACCAAGACCCTTTCCTGTTTACATCCAAGGCGGGAGGTATGTGACATGGCAAAACGTACTGAAACCATTGCGGAAATGTTGGCACATGGATCGGTGGTCGGTTGGAACATGCGTAATACGCCCACGCGAGCGCATGGAAAATATACCATAAGGCTGGAACTGACTTTTTTGGACGGTACCACGCAGAGACGGGAATATGGAGGATATTCAGACCTCAAAAGTGCAGTTAAAAAACGATCGGAGCTTCTGACTGAATTAACGGAGCATACATATCTGCCATTCCGCGTCAAAACCGGACTGTTTCTGGACTACTGGTTAAAGGAACATATGGCAAAGCGTAAAGTAAGGCCGATTTCTTATCAGACATTCAGCTCCTACCAGAGTGCTATTCGGTGTCACATTATTCCGAAGATTGGGAACCTATATCTGGATGCGGTTACAACCGAAACCATCGTGACCTTGATTAACCCAAAATCGCCTTCCATTGCCAAAATTGTACAGAGCATTCTGGAGACGTCCTTCCGGTTTGCCGTGAAAATGCATCTGTTAAACAGAAATGTGGCGAAACTGGCAACGGATTGTATCCGCAAACAGGAGAAACACAGAAAGAAACAGGAAGCGGACAAGCGCGCAAGGGAAGAACCTGATACAGATCGTATTGACTGGACAAAACGCCATTACGCCCTGACGGCCGAGCAGACAGGACAGATGCTGGCGGTTGCCAAGGCAAAGTATCCGTCCTTATTTATCGCCTTACTGCTTGCATGTGTGACGGGATGCCGGATCAGCGAGTTACTTGCCATCCGTTACCGTGACGTGGATTATCAAAAGAAAGTAATCTATCTGAAAGCGCAGCTTGGACGCCCCGTTGACGCATCCGCTTTAAAGAAAGGGGAAATCGCATCGTGCCGGATTCCGACAAAATCCATAAACGGAGTGCGTACCATCCCGGTACCGGACTTTGTCCTGGACGAAATCCTGGCAAGCAGAATACGTTGGGAACAAACCGAAACATCCATGCACCTCAATACGGATGATGTTGCGGTATGGCATCAGGAAAACGGACGCCCTTACACCCGATACGGTTACGCAAAGCCGTTCAAAAAACTGAAACAGGAGCTTGACATGCCGGAAGATTTTCACTGGCACGATCTGAGACATACCTATGCAACCCTCATGGCTAAACACGATGTCAACATCAGAGAACTGGCAACCGTGCTTGGGCACGCAAAGGCAGAATTTACCATGCAGATGTACGTTGTCTCGGAGCAACCGGTATATGAACTGTTGTCGCCATACGAACAGATGTTGGAATCGGTTTTTCCCTATACGGTACAATGCCCGATGCCGGGAAAACAGAGGGAGATTCTAGATCCTGGGGCATATATAAACGTGTTGGACCGGTGCATACGCGAGTGTCACAGCCAAAGAGTCCCTTGCACAAAACGGGGAAATACCGTATAATGATGCAGTCCAGGATGTGTGAAAAATAAACATTTCATCCAAATACGGCAAAATCGTGCGGAAAACAGGCACAATTTCAATTTTGTTGTAACATGTCAGAGAGCATAAAAAATCGAACATCAACGTGTCCTCGTATGACGGACTTTGCCACATAAAAAGGACAAAAAAGAATAGAAAAGTCAGGTGAAAAATAAGAACGATATGAAGAAATTAGCGTTAGATGACGAAACTCTTTTGAGTATTCAGCAGCCCGCCCGCTATATCGGAGGCGAAGTAAACTCCGTCACAAAAGTCCTCACCCCGGAGACAATCAGATTCTGTATGTGTTTCCCGGACGTGTATGACATCGGTATGTCCCATCTGGGAATCCAGATCCTTTATGATATGTTTAACAAGTACGAGGACGTATACTGTGAGCGTGTATACTCCCCGTGGACGGATCTTGATAAGATCATGAGGGAGAAACATATCCCATTATTTGCCCTTGAGTCCCAGGACCCGGTGAAGGAATTTGATTTCCTTGGAATCACGCTTCAGTACGAGATGTGCTACACGAATATTTTACAGGTGCTGGAGCTTTCCGGCATTCCGCTTCACGCAGAGGACAGAACTTGGGATGATCCGGTCGTTATCGGTGGCGGTCCGTGTTCCTACAACCCGGAGCCGATTGCGGTGTTCTTTGATATGTTCTATATCGGAGAGGGAGAAGTCTCCTACCGGAAGCTTCTTGATATCTACAAAGAGTCCAGAAAGAACGGGGATTCCAGACAGGAGTTCTTGAGAAAGGCAGCGGGAATTCCGGGAATCTATGTTCCGTCCTTATATGAAGTGACATATGAGGAAGACGGCACGATCAGGAGCTTTCTGCCGACAGCGCCGGGGGTGCCGGAGAAGGTGGAAAAGCAGCTTGTTATGGAAATGACAGAGTCTGTCTACCCGGAGAAACCGTTGGTTCCGTTTATCAAGGCGACCCAGGACCGCGTGGTTCTCGAGATCATGCGCGGCTGCATCCGCGGCTGTCGTTTCTGTCAGGCGGGAATGATCTACCGTCCGGTCCGCGAGAAGAATGTAGAGCATTTAAAAGAGCTGGCTTATAAGATGTTAAAGAGCACGGGACACGAGGAGATCTCCTTGAGTTCCTTAAGTTCCAGTGACTACAGAAGTCTGGAAGAACTTGTAACATTCCTGATCGATACCTTCCACGGCAAAGGCGTGAACGTGTCCCTGCCGTCCCTGCGTATCGACGCCTTCTCCCTTGACGTTATGAGCAAGGTTCAGGATGTCAAGAAGAGCAGCCTGACCTTCGCGCCGGAGGCGGGTTCCCAGCGTCTGAGAAACGTGATCAATAAGGGACTGACAGAGGAAGATATCTTAAACGGCTCCGCACTGGCATTCCAGGGCGGCTGGAACCGTGTAAAGCTGTATTTCATGCTGGGACTTCCGACAGAGACCGTGGAAGATATGGAAGGAATTGCCCTGCTTTCCGAGAAGATCGCGGAGAAGTACTACGAGATTCCGAAGGACAAGCGAAATGGAAAGGTACAGGTCGTTGCGAGTACGTCATTCTTCGTTCCGAAGCCATTTACCCCGTTCCAGTGGGCGCAGATGAGTACAAAAGAGGAGTTTCTCGGAAAAGCCCGTATTGTAAACCACAAGATGCACGAGATGCTGAACCACAAGAGCTTAAAATACAACTGGCATGAGGCGGACGTGACGGTCCTCGAGGGCGTTCTTGCCCGTGGAGACCGGAAGGTCGCTGCTGTCATTGAGGAGGCCTACAGACAGGGCGCGCTCTATGACGCATGGTCTGAGAGCTTTAACAATGAGATCTGGATGAATGCCTTTGAGACATGCGGCGTGGACATCGATTTCTATACGACGAGAGCACGCTCCCTCGATGAGATATTCCCGTGGGATTTCATCGACACAGGTGTGACGAAGGAATTCTTAAAGAGAGAGTGGATCAACGCGACAAAAGAGACTGTCACCCCGAACTGCAGAATGCGCTGTTCCGGCTGTGGTGTGAGAAGATTTGGAGGAGGTGTCTGTTATGAAGATCAGAATTAAGTTTTCCAAGCAGGGAGCCATGAAGTTCATCGGACATCTCGACACGATGCGCTATTTCCAGAAGGCCATGCGCCGCGCGGATGTGGATATCCGCTATTCTGAAGGTTTCTCCCCACACCAGATCATGTCCTTTGCGGCACCGCTCGGTGTGGGACTTACCGGATGCGGCGAGTATCTGGATATCGAGGTGTTATCCACGGACTCTTCCGCGGAGATGGTGAAGCGGCTGAACGACACGATGGTGGAAGGCGTTGAGGTATTGAGCTACCGGAAACTGCCGGATGACGCGGAAAACGCCATGTCCATCGTTGCGGCATGTGATTATACCATCGTCCTGAGAGACGATTACGAGAACGGACTTTCCATGACACCGGAAGAATTCTACAACGGAATTCTTGATTTCATCGAAAACGGAAACCTGAATATCGTGAAAAAGACGAAAAAGGGCGAGAAGGAGATGGATTTAAAGCCTCTGATCTACGAGGCACACCGCGGGGCGGACGGAAACGGACTCTTCCTGCAGCTTTCTTCTGGAAGTGCTGCGAACGTAAAGCCGGAGCTGGTCCTCGAGGCATACTGTAAGTCTCTGGGAAAAGAATATCCGCAGTTCGCGTTCCGCATCAATCGTGAGGAAGTTTACGCGGACGCGGGAGAACATGACTTTGTGACTCTGGAATCCTTCGGAGAAGAAATTGGAGAACACGTTGGATAAACTGATCATTACGGCACTGCGCGGGAAGACCGCCGCAGTGCTTTTTAAAGATGGACATGCTGCCCAGATCGACTTTGAGCCGGAGGCGGCGGAGGAAGAGACCGGCGTGATCTTTGTCGGAAAAGTGAAGAATATTTCAAAGAACATCAATGCGGCTTTTGTGGAGTACCGGCCGGGTGTCAACGGGTTTTACAGCCTGAAGGAAAATGCGCGTCCGATCTACGCGGATGGGAAGACGGAACATGGACCTTTAAAAGCAGGGGATGAGATCCTGGTGCAGGTGGAACGGTCCGCGGTGAAGACGAAGGACGCGGTGCTGACCTCAAATCTTACGCTGACAGGTCAGACGGCGGTTCTGAGTGCCGGAAAAAGTTCCCTTGGAATTTCCGCGAAGATCCGGGATAAGGAATGGCGGGATGCAGTGAAACAGCGCTGGGAGGCGACAGAACACGGAGACTGCGGTCTTGTTGTCAGGACGAACGGAGAGGCGGCTGGGATCGATAAGGTGTTTGAGGAGTTTGCAGCGCTTTATGAACGGTATCTGGTGATCTGCAAAGCAGCGGCAAGCCGGACCTGTTACAGTGTGCTGTATCGGCCGGAGAGTTTTGCGGTTCGTGCGGTCCGGGATCTGAAGATCTGTGATGGACTGGAAGTTGTCACGGATCTGCCGGAAGTTTATAAAGAACTGCAGGATGCATTAGGGATTACAGACAGCAGGGCGGCGGAGAATTTTGGGACAGCAGCGGATTCTGAGGCAGCAGAAAGCTCTGCAGCAACAGCGGATTCCACAGCGGTTGATTCTGCAAAGATGGTATGTTCCATGGCAGCAGGAATGCCATCACTCAGACTTTATACCGATGATTTCCCACTTACAGCCCTCTACCATCTGGAGACGATCCTGTCCCAGGCGCTCTCAAAGACGGTCTGGTTAAAATCTGGCGGAAATCTTGTGATCGAGCCTACAGAGGCGCTCACGGTCATTGATGTAAATACGGCTAAGAGTATTTCAAAGAAGACGTCCGAAGAGACATACCTAAAGACAAATCTGGAAGCGGCGGGGGAGATCGCTGTCCAGCTCCGTCTCAGGAATCTCTCCGGGATCATTATTGTGGACTTTATTGATATGAAGGAAGAGGAGAGCCGGAAGACACTTCTCGCAGCACTGCGGCGCGCTGTAACAGCAGACCCGGTGAAGACCGTACTTGTTGATATGACACCTCTTGGTCTTGTGGAACTCACGAGAAAGAAGATCCGCAGACCGCTGCATGAACAGGTACGGTGAGTCCAGGAAAAGGACTGCCGGGTACGGAAGAGCCGGATAAACAGGTCCAGAGAATGGACGCAGGAAACGTTACCGTTCGGCCATAACGAAAAATGTTACAGTTCAGCCATTACATCTTCTTGTTTTCATATTCATGAAAACAAGAAGCTTGGTGGTTCCACCATATGCTGATTTGGATGAAAAAGTGCTTATGCAAGCAAGCTTGCAACACACTTTCTCATTCAAACCAGCGCATGGCTGAACTGTAACCGAAAAATATCGAAATTGCGAAAAAAATGCTTGACAATGCAAGCACAGTTTGTTATAGTTTTATAGTGTGCCGCACAGTGAGGTTTTCAAGGATTCCATAATGGAAGACACCATAACTGGCGAGTAATGATAATAGGAGGTGCAATATGTACGCGATTATTGCAACTGGCGGTAAGCAGTATAGAGTAGCCGAGGGCGACAGCATCAAGATCGAGAGAATTGACGCAGAGGTTGGTTCTGCAGTAACTTTTGATCAGGTTCTTGCTGTTAACAACGGAGAGCTTACAATCGGATGCCCGACCGTTGAGGGTGCAACAGTATCTGCAACAGTAGAGAAAGTTGGCAAGGGCAAAAAAGTTATCGTTTACAAGTATAAGCGTAAATCTGGCTACCATAAGAAAAATGGCCACAGACAGCTTTATACTCAGGTTAAGATTGAAAAGATCAATGCTTAATTAAGATTATGATTCAGGTAAATATCCTGCGTGACAGGAACGAAGTAGTAAAGGGAATCGATATCAATGGTCATGCTGGCTATGCAGAATACGGACAGGACGTGATTTGTGCTGCTGTTTCTGCACTGGCTCTCAACATGGCAAACTCCGTTGAAACATTTACGGACGATCACTTCGAAGGAAGTGTGGGGGAAGATGGTGGAAGCTTTTCTTTTTCCTTCCCGGACAAAATAAGTTCTGAGTCGCAGCTCCTCATGAAATCCCTGATTCTCGGACTCGAAAATATCCGGGATGAATATGGAGCAGAATATATCAAATTTCGATTCAGGGAGGTGTAACGATATGTTTAAGATGAACCTTCAGTTATTTGCTCATAAGAAAGGTGTTGGTTCCACAAAGAACGGACGTGATTCTGAGTCCAAACGCCTTGGAGCTAAGAGAGCAGACGGACAGTTCGTATTAGCTGGCAACATCCTTTACAGACAGCGCGGAACAAAGATTCACCCGGGTCTCAACGTAGGCATCGGCGGTGATGATACTTTATTCGCTAAAGTTGACGGTGTTGTTAAGTTTGAGAGAAAGGGCAGAGACAAAAAGCAGGTTTCTGTATATCCTCAGGCAATCAACGAATAATAACGATGAGCTCCATACTGGATGGTATGGAGCTTTTTTAAGATTTATGTGTAACAGTGAGACTTTGGATTCATGAAAAGAATAAGAAGCGGCACTGTTATATTTTTTAATTTTATTGAGAGGACGGTTTTCCATGTTTACAGACAGTGCAAAAGTATATATCAGATCAGGAAACGGCGGAAACGGGCATGTGAGCTTCCGGCGTGAACTGTATGTTCCGAATGGAGGACCTGACGGCGGTGACGGCGGAAGAGGCGGAGACATCATCTTTGAAGTGGATGATGGACTGAACACGCTTGTGGATTTCCGTCATGTAAGGAAGTATGCGGCCGAAAATGGCGAAGAGGGCGGAAAACGCCGCTGCCATGGCGCTGACGGAAAGGACCTGATCGTCAGGGTCCCGGAAGGTACTGTCGTTAAGGACCTGGAAACCGGAAAAGTGATTACAGATATGTCCGGCGAAAACCGCCGGGAAGTGATCTTAAAGGGCGGTAAAGGTGGTCTTGGAAATATGCATTTTGCGACAGCAACCATGCAGGTTCCGAAATATGCCCAGCCGGGACAGCCGGGACAGGAGCTCTGGGTACAGTTAGAGCTGAAGGTGATCGCAGATGTAGGACTCGTAGGATTCCCGAACGTCGGAAAATCCACCCTGTTATCCCGTGTTTCCAACGCAAGACCGAAGATCGCGAATTATCATTTCACGACTTTGAACCCGCATCTCGGCGTAGTTAATTTAGGTGACGGCAATAGCTTTGTAATGGCGGATATCCCTGGCCTTATTGAGGGTGCGTCTGAGGGAGCCGGCCTTGGACATGAGTTTCTTCGCCATATCGAGCGCACGAAAGTCCTGCTTCATGTGGTAGACGCAGCTTCCGTTGAGGGACGTGACCCGATCGAGGATGTCCATGCGATCATGGACGAGCTTTCCGCTTATAATCCAGAACTCTTAAAGCTGCCGCAGGCTATCGCAGCCAATAAGCTGGATGCAGTTTATGATGAGGGGGCGGATCCGCTCGCAGACTTAAAGAAAGAGTTCGAGCCGATGGGAATCCCGGTATTTGGAATTTCTGCTGTCAGCGGCGAAGGTGTAAATGATCTTCTCTACTATCTCTATGATGTGATCAGGAAGACAGATCGTACGCCGAAGATCTTTGAGAAAGAATTTGAGATCGAGTATGTGGGTGACCGTTCGCTTCCTTATACTGTTGAGAAGGATGAAGAGGGCATCTATGTGGTTGAGGGGCCGAGAATCGAGAAGATGCTTGGTTACACGAACCTTGATTCTGAGAAGGGCTTTGATTTCTTCCAGAAATTCTTAAAGCAGTCCGGAATCCTTGCCGATCTTGAAAAGGCGGGAATTCAGGAAGGCGATACGGTCCGCATGTACGGACTCGTATTTGACTACTATAAATAATGCATCGGAGCTTCTCTGGGTGTCCGTATAAATGCCCGGAGACCATGCTTTTCCATATATGAAAAGGAGTTACTATGACCAGCAAACAGCGTTCCTATTTAAAGGGACTTGCAATGACCATGGATGCCGTTTTACAGATCGGCAAGTCCAGCCTCACACCGGAGATCACCAAATCCGTCGAGGAAGCGTTAAACGCAAGAGAATTGATTAAGATCCATGTACTGAAGAACTGTGCGGATGACGGAAAAGACCTTGCGCAGATCCTTGCAGAGCGCACTCATTCCGAGGTTGTACAGGTCATCGGAAAGATGATCGTTCTGTATAAGCCGGCGAAGGAAGAGAAGGACAGAAAGATCATTCTTCCGTAAACAGTGTGACGATCGCGGCAATCCGGGACTGTTTGACGTCCGGATTGTGCGCGGACAAAGGGGGGATACGATGAGACGCATCGGTATTCTTGGGGGAACATTTGACCCGGTCCACAACGGTCACCTGCTTCTTGGGGAACAGGCGTATCGGGAGTATGGACTGGATGAGATCTGGTTTATGCCGTCCCATGTTCCGCCGCACAAAAAAGATCATTTTATCACGGATGGGGCGGCGCGCATCAGGATGCTGGAGCTTGCCACGGAATCAATCCCGTATTTTACTGTCTCTGATTTTGAGATGGGACGGGAAGGGAACACCTACACGGCGCAGACTCTGGCGCTCTTAAAAGAGGCATATCCGGATATAGAGGTCTATTTTATCATAGGGGCAGATTCCCTGTACCAGCTGGAATCCTGGTATCATCCGGAACAGGTGATGGCGCAGGCTGTGCTTCTGGTATCTGGAAGAACCTACGAGGACGGTGGTGTGCCGCTTGAGGATAAGGTTGCTTACTTCAATGAGAAGTACAACGCGGATATCCGGATCCTTCATAATCCAAAGATCGACGTGGCGTCCGCGGATATCCGGAAAAAGGCGGCAGAAGGCAGGGATCTTTCAAAAGACATGCCGGCGGCTGTGGCGGAGTATATCAGAGAGACAGGCCTGTATCTGACAAAATAGTCTGCCGGATATTCCGGTATCAGGACGGTGCATCAGACGCGGGAAAAGAACATGCGGAGACAGATGACCCGCATCTCACAGCAAAAATGCCGGGGCATTCTTGAATTCAGAAAGAAGATTCATTATGGATAGTCGTGTACCTGAAATCAGAAAACATTTAAAGAAAAAACTTGATGCGTACCGCTATGAGCATACGCTTGGCGTGGAATTTACCTGTCAGGCACTTGCGATGCGATATGGGTACGATCTTGATAAAGCCGATCTTGCGGGACTCCTGCATGATTCGGCAAAGCGTTTTGAGGACCCGGTCATGCTTCAAAAATGTCTGGACCGCAATATTCCGGTGACTGCCGAGGAAGAGAGGGATCCGTCCCTGCTTCACGCAAAACTCGGGGCATGGATGGCGGAACATAAATACGAGGTGGATGATCCGGAGATCTTAAGCGCGATCACCTGCCATACGACGGGAAAGCCGGGCATGAGCCTGCTCGACAAGATCCTCTATGTGGCAGATTACATTGAACCGAGACGATCCAAGGCGGCCAATCTTACGGCTATGCGGAAGCTTGCGTTCATCAATCTTGACGAGGCGTGCCTCGAGATTATGGAGAGCATTCTTGTATATTTAAAAAGTACGGGCTGCCAGATCAATCCGATGACAGAGGCGGCGTGTGAGGATATGCGCCGTGTCGTTTCGGAAAGGAAGAAAGAGACAGCCGGAGAGGCATCAGCCGTGACCGGAATAACCCATGAGGACAAGGAGGAACAATCAGTTGAATCAGTCAAAAGAAATGGTAAAACTTGCAGTCGAGGCTTTGGAAGAGAAAAAAGGCGAAGACGTAAAAATTATTGACATTGAGGGCGTTTCCGTGATCGCGGATTACTTCGTTCTCGCAAGCGCTTCCAATGCAAACCAGACACAGGCTTTAGTTGACAATGTAGAAGAAAAGCTTTTCAAAGCCGGTTATGAGTGTCATCAGAAAGAGGGAAGCATGAGCTCCACATGGGTCCTTATGGATTACGGCGATGTGATCGTACACGTATTCTCCAAGGAAGACCGCCTGTTTTATGATCTGGAGAGGATCTGGAGAGACGGAAAGATCGTGGAGTCTGTGGACGAGCTGTAGGAAAAATTGTTTAATTCCTTTTATTTCGCGAACATTCCCTCTAATCACGAACAAGGGATAAAATAAGCGTGAAAAATTCCTTTTATATCACGAACAGAAAGGGAAAAACCTGCAAATGGTTTTTCCCTTTTATCGCGAATAAGAGAGAAAAACTTGAAATCTGTGTTTTCCCATCTATCGCGAACAAGGCTGGTAAAGTGTTTTCCTTTTATTTCTCAAACATCTGATTATCTAAAAATACCCTCTTGCAATTTAAAAAACTTGATGATATAGTGGCGGCAACGGTTTGGCGAATGCTGAAATGAACGGAATACCGGTACCGGAATTATGATAAAGCGCTTTATGATTTCAGGCAGGAACGTCTGAGCGAAAATTTCACTGAAAACGTTACATATTAAAACTTACTTTTTAAAATCGCTCCATTTTGGATATTTCAAAATTTGTGAACCAAAGTGGGTTACAAAAATGGAATGGATTGGGTTACAAGAATTCCAAAAACCGTTATCCGCAAAATAGGTTAACATCAGTAGAATGCATTTTGGATATGTCCCCCAAAAATATCCAAAATGGAAAATGTATATCTTTATACAATCACAGAATTTACTCACTTGTTTGTAGATATAAAACACATGAGGCCAGTCACGGAAGTTCCCGTGGCTGACCTCACATTTTGGTTCAATGAGGGTTCCATCTACCTGTAGCTGTCAGGATTTTGATGTCTTTTGACACAGTACAAAAGACATACTGATAATGTTACATATAAATGAGGAATTGAGGGGATAAAAAGAAGCTTAAAATTCCTCTACACCGAAAAATCGCAGTTGGGAACCATGATCCATATCCATACTTATAATAGGTTGATGCAAGGCATAGAGTAATGGTGAAATATCGAAGGAAATCTTGCGACGCTGTTTCAAGTGTGGTAAGATAATACTATACATTATTAATTCCAAAAAGTTGATAAGTGGGCATTGCCCCGAGATCAATATGATCAGGGGATGCCTACAGAAGGGCTTTCCCTGTTTATATAAAATATCACAGAGAAAGTGAGGAAGATGAATGGATTTTGAAAAGAAACATCAGGAAGATCTGCAAAGACTCAGAGGTTTCCGCTTATTGGATGATGACTTCATGACGAAAGTATTTGAAGATATCCAGTGTGCGGAACTGTTGCTTCGGATCATCCTGAACGATGAAGGCATCCACGTTCTGGAAGTACACAGTCAGCGTGGCATCAAGAATTTACAGGGCCGGTCCGTAAGACTGGACATTCTTGCTATCGATAGTCATGGCCGTGTATTTAATGTAGAGGTTCAGCGGAGTGACAAAGGTGCTGGCGCGAAGAGGGCCCGATACAACAGCGCATTGATTGATGCGAATGTCACCGAACCAGGTGATTTGTATGAGGCTCTGAATGAGACTTTCGTAATCTTCATTACAGAAAATGATGTTATGAAAGCAGATCTCCCAATCTATCATATTGATAGGGTTGTAAAGGAAACTGGGAAATTGTTTAAGGATGAGGCGCATATCATATATGTGAATTCCCAGATTAAGAATGAAACGAAACTTGGGCGATTAATGCATGATTTCAGCTGCACAAACGCAAAGGATATGCATAACAAGGTCCTTGCAGACCGCGTCCGGTATTTTAAGGAAGATGAGAGAGGAGTGGCGATTATGTGTCGTGAAATGGAAATTATGAGAAATCAGGCACATGAGGAAGGTGTTGAAATAGGCAT
>NZ_WQPW01000110.1:0-1020 GCF_018785465.1 Clostridium sp. MCC328 | reverse complement strand
AACATTCTCCAGCCGTTGTCATGAACACTTTTTCCAAAATGATGTTCCCCGCTCATCGTCTTCAGATCCAGATCTTCGATGCATACGATATCATAGAAATTGGTTATCTTTCTTGATTCTTTATGCAGATAATCTTTTCTCTGGTGAGCGATATGTGTATGGATCCGCGCCACTTTTTTCTGCTGTTTTTTATAACGATTGCTTCCCTTCCGGCAATGACTCAGTTTTCTCTGCGCTTTCGCCAGTTTTTCCTCGCTGTTTCTGAAATAGTGCGGATAACCTGCATGTTTTCCATTGGAATCTACATATAGTTCTTTCATGGAAAAGTCGAGTCCGACGGCCTGCCTTGTGTTCCTTATTTCCACTGGCTTTTCTTCACAAAAATACAGAAGAGAAATATAATACCGCCCATCAGCTTCCAGACAGACGGATGCACCTTTCAGGCAGGCATCTTCCCGGATCTTACGATGCTGCCGGATCCGGATCCAGCCTGCCTTTGGGAGCTTCAGTTTCCCATCTTTTAACAGGATATTTCCATTTACACTGTTTGTGGTATAGCTTTTAACAGGATTCTTTTTTGACTTGAATTTTGGAAATCCAAACAATGGATCCCGGAAAAAGTTTTTATAAGCAGTCTGCAGATGCAGCTGGGCATTGCACAGAGCAAGGCTGTCCACTTCTTTTAGCCATGGAAACTCTGCCTTATATTTTGCCGGAGTGACCTTTAGATTTTTTCCGGTCTTTTCATAGCATTCCTTCTTTTCTGACAGCATCCGGTTATATACGAACCTAACACATCCAAATGTTTTTGCAAACAGTTCCTGCTGTATTTTATTGGGATAGATCCGAAACCGGTATACTACGTTCATGTTTTTTCTCCCCCTGCGTCTCGATGTACTGGCAGATCACTTCGATCAGAGCTCCGCCGGCACTCAGAAGACAGAAGCTCTGACTCCAGAACATTTCCTTCCAGAGCTTCTGCCGGATCTCCGGATACTCTTTTTTGATCAGACGGCTGCT
>NZ_WQPW01000109.1:0-361 GCF_018785465.1 Clostridium sp. MCC328 | reverse complement strand
CTTTTGCAGTAAAATTTGATAAGGTATTCTGGTGAGGAATCCATGTTTGTGACGATAAAGGTATACATGTAAACCATTTGGTTTTCTGGCTTCTCAACCTTGCACACAACGCGTCTTTCATAAGGCCATGGACCAGCTTTGTACATGAATTCACCGTAAACCACAGCGTAGTCTACCTTGTTATTTTGAGTCCGACTGGTAAGTGCATCTGCAAGAAACGACGCTTTTTCACGGAGAATCTTGTTTCCCTTCAGCCGGATGACATAGCTTGTTCCGTTTTCCTCACACTGTTTATAGAGATCAGGAGCTGCAAAACCACTATCGCCGCGAAGCAGGAGATGGATGGTTGGATAATCATTCA
>NZ_WQPW01000108.1:0-49814 GCF_018785465.1 Clostridium sp. MCC328 | reverse complement strand
GATCTTGTGGATGAGCTTGATGAAATCACCAGGAATAACAAAGTGGATTATGCGGTAGTTTATGGTGAATTCATGTACAAGGCGATCGAAGAGGCGTAAGCCGATTGTGATGTGTGAAAAAGTATAGGAGGAAGACCTTTTGTGGAGAGATTCGTGAAGGGTCTTCCTTTTTAATATCCGGATTTTTACTGCGAATTTATGGCACGTATGTTATAATTTTATAATTGAAAGATCGTGGAAAGGGGATTCTTATGGCAAAGAAATTAGAAGAGGAATACGGAACAAAAGTTTTGATGAATGTACCGGAAGTGGATCAGGTGGATCTTTCGGCGTTTTCTGAGGGAAAGGCGAAGGAGACGAGGAGATTTCATGAGAGTATTCCGGCGTATAACCGGACACCGCTGGTGCAACTGCGGGGGCTTGGCGGCAAGCTTGGTGTAAAAGGAATCTTTGTGAAGAACGAGGCGGAGCGGTTCGGGATGAAGGCGTTTAAGGGACTGGGCGGAACGTATGCGATGTTTCGGATCCTGTGCCGGGAGCTGGGGCTTGATCCAGGAAAGGTGGATTTTTCGGAATTTCAGAAAGCGGATGTGCGGGAAAAGACTGCGAAGTACACGTTTGTGACGGCGACGGATGGAAACCACGGAAAGGGCGTTTCCTGGGCTTCCGGGCTCTTTGGGGCACATGCTTACGTCTATATGCCGAAAGGCACCGTAAAGGCCCGTGAGGAGGCTGTACGGCAGGCTGGTCCGGCGGAGGTGACAGTCACAGACTGGAATTACGATGATACGGTAAAATACGCGAAGAAGATGAGTGAGGAGCACGGGTGGTTCCTGATCCAGGATACTTCCTGGGACGGATATGAGGAGATCCCAGGCTGGATTATGGACGGGTATCTTACCATGGCGTCGGAGGCGGCGGAGCAGACCGAGGCAGCGGGAGAGATTCCGACCCATGTGTTTTTGCAGGCAGGCGTCGGCTCCATGGCGGGGGCTGTCGCAGGATATCTTGTAAACCATTACGGGGAGAAAGCACCGAAGATCATGATCGTGGAGCCGGACGTGGCGGATTGTATTTTTAGATCCGGGGAAGCAGGGGAACTTTGCTCGGTGGACGGAGCGCCGGAGACCATCATGGCGGGATTAAACTGCGGAACACCGTGTAAATCTATCTGGCCGGTGTTAAAATCGGTTCCTGCGGCTTACATCACCTGTAAAGACTATGCGGCTGCCCATGCCATGCGGGCATACGCAAAGCCGGCGGGGGATGACCCGGTGATCGTATCCGGCGAATCCGGGGCATCGACTATGGGAGCTGTACTGATGCTGTTGGAACGCCCGGAACTTGAGGCTGCGAGAAAGGCGCTGGGACTGGGAGCGGATTCCGTGATCCTGCTGATCAACACGGAAGGTGATACGGATCCTGTGTCCTATCGGAATATTGTGGAGTGCGGGGCGTATCCGTTGCCGTAAGTCTAACAACAAAGTGATTGAGGGTACTGTACACGTGCAATGTCAGTAACTGATCGAGTGGTGAAATCGCGAAATAATGAAGCACTCTCTTTACACATATCAAACTAGTGGGTATAATGGTATCTGGTCAATTGAAGTACAGACAGGATTGGAGTTAGATATGTTAAATCAGTTCTCAAGGACACAGCTCCTTTTAGGAGCAGAAAATATGGACCGTCTCGCGAAGGCAAAGGTGGCGATCTTTGGTATCGGCGGAGTCGGCGGATATGTGGCTGAAGCGCTGGCGAGGAGCGGAGTCGGCTCTTTTGTGCTGGTGGATGACGATAAGGTCTGCCTCACGAACATCAACCGCCAGATCATCGCGACGAGAAAGACCATCGGACAGTACAAGGCGGAGGTCATGCGTGACCGGATCCTGGAAATCAACCCGGACGCCCAGGTGGAGGTTAGAAAGTGCTTTTACCTTCCGGAAAACGCCGACGAATTTGATTTCACGGAGTATTCCTATGTGGTGGATGCTGTGGACACCGTGACAGCAAAGCTTGAGATCATCATGAGAGCCATCAGCTGCGAGATTCCGGTCATCAGCAGCATGGGGGCAGGAAACAAGCTGGACCCGACACAGTTCCATGTGGCAGATATCTATAAGACCAGCATGTGTCCGCTTGCGAAGGTCATGCGCCGCGAGTTAAAGAAGCGCGGAGTGAAGAAATTAAAGGTGGTTTATTCCACAGAGCCGCCGGTAGAGCAGCAGGAAGACATGAGCATCAGCTGCCGGAAAAACTGTATCTGCCCGCCGGGCGCAAAGCATAAATGCACCGAGCGCCGCGCAATTCCTGGAAGTATCGCGTTTGTTCCGTCCGTTGCGGGACTGATCCTGGCGGGGGAGGTCGTGAAGGATCTCTGTGTGATGCCGCCGAAGAAAGCGGAGCAGCAGGAGAACGCGTAGTTTTCTTTGGGGCAGCATGAATTTAAACTGCATTTAGAAAGATGAAAAAGGATACCAAAGAGGTGTCCTTTTTTATTTACGCGAGCAACGAGCCAAAGTCCATGATTGAATGAGACCTTGGAGACTGCCGCAATAACTTGAGAAGCTCGCAAAGCGTGCTCCTCATAGTTTATACGGACAAGAAGATAAAGTTCAGACTCGCATGAGCATCAGAGTGGCTGGGTACCAGCGTCGTTTGTTCAGGGGACCGAAACAGGGGGATCAGCCGCGATAACTGGAGGGGCTTAAAATAGCTGCGTATTTTTTACCTCATATATAACTGATAATTCATTCCCACATACGAGCTATTCATAAGGATTATTTGACAGCACACATTATAAACGTGTATAATAAAAACTTGTACATGCCAATTTAACAGACTGGCGCGTTTTAGTATTGAAGCTTCAAATGTACGCTTTGGGGGAGCGGGCGCCTGTCTGTCATGTTATATCGAAAAGGAGAAAATTTACTTATGGTAACAGCAGTTATCGAAGCGGTGTACCGCTTCTTATGGGGAGACCTGTTTACGATTCCGCTGGGGAACGGAAATGGGATCGGGATCCCGCTTCTTGTTTTGCTTTTAATTCCAACGGGAGTCTATTTTACGCTTCGGACAAGATTTCTTCCGGTCCGCCTGTTTCCGGACATGATCCGGGCTTTGAACGGAAAAAAACAGGAGGAAGGCGGCCTGTCACCGATCCAGACTTTGTTTGTGTCCACAGCGACCCGAGTAGGAATGGGAAACCTCGTGGGAGTTGTTGCGGCGATCTCGGCAGGCGGTGCCGGTGCTGTATTCTGGATGTGGCTGTCGGCGGCGCTTGGGGCCTCCACAGCGTTTGTGGAGGCGGCTTTAGCGCAGCTTTATAAGGAAAAGGACCCGCTCTACGGCGGTTACCACGGTGGTCCGGCTTACTATATCCACAGCTATGCGGAGAGGGTGAGAAAGAAGAAACTGAAACGTTCCGTGATCGCGGTCCTGTTTGCGCTGTCCGGCCTGATCTGCTGGGGTGGAATCAGCCAGGTCATCAGCAACTCTGTGGCGTCGGCATTTGAGAATGCCTTTGGAATTTCGCCGCTCGTGACGACGGTAGTCCTCGTCGTGATCTCTGCGGTGATCGTTATGAGAAAGAACGCTACGGTCCGCGCCCTTGATGTGATCGTTCCGATCATGGCGGGCTGCTATTTTGTGATCACCCTGTTTATCATCGCGACCCATTTGAGCAGCGTTCCTGGCGTGTTTGCGAGGATCTTTGCGGAAGCCTTCGGACTTCGCCAGATCGCGGCGGGCGGCTTTGGCGCGGTGCTCATGAACGGCGTGAAGCGTGGCCTGTTTTCCAATGAGGCTGGTTCCGGTTCCGCACCATGCGCGGCGGCTGCGGCGGAGGAGAGCGATCCGGTAAAGGTCGGTCTCGTGCAGGCGCTTGGCGTATTTATCGACACCATTGTGATCTGCAGCTGCACGGCGATGATCATGCTGCTCGTCCCGGAAGAACTGACGACGGGGCTTGCGGGAATGGATCTTTTACAGAAAGTCATGAGCTACTATATGGGGGACATTGGCGTAATATTTATCGCTGTAACACTGGCGCTATTCAGCTTTTCCACGTTCCTGGGAATCCTGTTCTACGCGAGATCCAATGTGGCGTACCTGTTCGGAAACCGTTGGATTTATCAGACACTCTACAAGATCTTTGCTTTGATCATGCTGTTCGTCGGCGGACTGCAGGCGTACACGGTGGTGTGGGATCTCGGAGACGTGGGCGTTGGTCTTATGACGGTGTTTAACCTGATAGTGCTGTTTCCGCTGTCAGGGGAGGCACTGCGGGCGCTGAAGGAGTATGAGGAGAAAAAGACAAATAAGTAAGAAATAAAGTAACTGTTCTGCAGGTCTGCGCACTTGCCGCGTTGACCGTATGAGACACAGGGAGAAGGCGCTGAACAGTTACGAAATAAAGAAAAAAGATCTGTCAGGATACCGAAGATAGTTTCGTACGGTATGCTGGCGGATCTTTTTTATGGACTTTTCCTGGGAAAAACTAACCGCGGATTCTTGCATGGACTCCGGAAGTGAGATCCGGATGGCGCAGACCGCAGATCCGCTTTTCAGTTCCGCCGCCGATAAATACACGCTTCCAGACGTCCTGGTTTAATTCATCATCGTGGACATACACTTCGATATCGCTCATCGTCGGAAGAGGATCGCCGCCGAGCGTGAAGTTTCCGGCCGCATCCTGGAGCAGAATTCCTTCCTTCACGATATCCTTCTGCATGTAGGAAGAGACGAACTGCGCAGAGGAGAGGTGGGTGACAAGTTCTAGCATCAGGTCTATTTTCAAGCTGTCCTCAGCGGACATTTTCGTCTTATTCAGTGCGTCCGTGAGCTGTGATTCATATTTTCCGAGAAAACTGCTGCACGCAGATTCCAGCTCGGAGAGATCCTGTTTTAATTCTTTTGTGATTTCCATAAATAAATCCTCCTTTGAAAAGTTGTATATTTAAGAGATCTGCTCCTGTGGTGCGGCAGCAGGATCATATTTTTTTAGGTTTGATAATGCATACCAATAAAATCTTCTTGTGACATCCAGTGAATGTCATGACTGCTTCAATAATAACATATATTGTTTGGAGTGACAATTAGTGAATGCCAAACAAGGAGTGTTATTATATGTACAAAAACAAGTCAATATCCGGCAGGAACAATATCTGCGGGATCAAGATCCGTGAACTTCGCAGCAGGATGAACGATGTTTCACAGAAACGTCTGGCGGATATGCTTCAGCTTCTCGGTCTGGACCTTGATAAGAACGCGATCCAGAGGATTGAGAGCGGAAAGAGGTTTGTGACCGATATTGAACTGAGATACTTCGCAAAAGTCTTAAATGTCAGTTATGAGGAGCTTTTGAGTGAGGACACTCCTGAGGCAGATTAAAGATTCCTGAGTAACAGGTTCCCGCGAAGGTATCTGCCCGTGCCACATGCCGCCTTTTTACGGAAAAGTCATCTTTGTCCTGGACCAGATAGGCAATCTCGTAAGGAAGGCTGTCATCGAAGATACGGTGGTAAGCGACACTTCCGTCCTCATGGACCAGAAGCCTTTCCAACGGAACCTTGAACAGCTCACCGAGGACCAGCATATTCGGAAGAGAGGGGAGCGATTCCCCGCGAAGCCACTTATAGATCGACTGGGGACTGTCCAGTTCCAGTGCATCCTGGAGATCGCGGACTGTCATCTTTCTTTTTAACATTTCATCCCGGATCTTTTTTCCGGTCAGCGTTTTCGATAATTCTTTCATACATCATCCTCCAAATTTCCAATCAGGGCAGACTGATGTCAGCTGTCAGCCATTAAAAAATGTTTCTGACAGCGGGTAATGTTAAGTATTCTTGTAACTGTTCAGTAGGTCTGCGCACTTGCTGCGCTGACCGTAAGAAAACATAGGCTGGAAGGCAAAAATCCCATCAGCGAAGCTGATCTGGAATGGATTTTTGCACGTAGCTATGAAGGTACTGAATAGTTACGTATTCATTAATTTTCATAGGGAAACGGACGACGGATCCTTGTCGCCGGTATATGAGACTTAGAACCTCTGTTTTGTAAGTAGCTATATCATACTATAAAATTCGCGGTTTGTCTTGAACTAAAAGGTTAAAATCACATATTTTTTGAAAAAATTTTATAAGAAAATGCTGACGGACAGAAATGCAGATCATCGGAGAATTCGAAAAGACGAGGAATGATTTTGAACTTCGGAAAAGAGGTAATAACAAAAAGGCATGTAAACTTAAGTCTGGCAAAGCCGTTTCATACACGGAAATAACCGGGAGAAACGACCTGTCAGGACGTAAGCTTACATGTCTGAAAAATTCGATTCTTTAATTAAAAAACTATTTTCCCTGCTGTGCTTTCAACGGAATGATCTCCTTACGGTACACATGGACAAGGCACACACCGCTGAAGATGATCGCGAAAGCTTCGGCGATCGGGAAGGCAAACCACACGGTGTGAAGACCACCGATCCTTGCGAAGATAAATGCCACCGGCAGAAGAACGACAAGCTGACGGAACACGGAGATCCATAAACTCAGCATTCCATGTCCAAGTGCCTGGAACAGGGAAGTACAGACGATGGAGCAGCCCGCAAACAGGAAGCTGATGGAGATGATCCGGAGTGCCGGAATGCCGATGGAGAGCATCGTATCGGAGGCGCTGAAGATCATTAAAAGCTTATCCGGCATGAGCTGGAAGACAGCGAAGCCGCACAGCATGATCGTTGTAGCGTACACAGCGGCCAGCTTTATGGTTCCCATAATTCGGTCCGGTTTTCCGGCACCGTAGTTGTAGGCGATGATCGGAACGGTTCCGTTGTTTAAACCGAAGACCGGCATGAACACGAAGCTCTGGAGCTTGAAGTAGACACCGAATACAGCTGTCGCCGTGGAAGAAAAGGCGATAAGGATCTTGTTGATTCCAAAGGTCATGATACTTCCGATGGATGCCATGATGATGGACGGAACGCCCACCGCGTAAATGTGGCGGATGATCTCACCGTTGGGCTTAAAGCTCCTGAGGGAGATCGTGATCTCGTGGTTTTTCGTCTTATTTAAGTAAAAACCGAGGCCGAAGGCGATGATCTGTCCGAAAACAGTGGCGCCTGCGGCACCGGCGATCCCGAGAGACGGTGCTCCGAAGTAACCGAAGATCAGGATCGGGTCAAGGACGATGTTGATGATGGCGCCGAGTCCCTGGGTGTACATGGAGTAAATCGTTTTTCCGGTGGACTGTAAGAGACGCTCACATGCAATTTCCATAAAGAGTCCGAAGGAAGCGATCGTGCAGACTCTCAAATAAGTAGTTCCGAGATCCACAATCTCCTCGATATCGGTCTGGAGACGGAAGAACTGTCTCGCAAAGAAGAGACCGAAGATCGCGAATACGATGTAGCTCATAGCCGCCAGGAACAGAGCGTGGTCCGCGATCCTGTTGGCGCGATCAAAGTTCTTTTCGCCGAGATTTCTTGAGAGAGCAGCATTGACACCGACGCCGGTTCCGGTCGCCACGGCGATCATCAGGTTCTGCGCCGGGAACGCCAGGGATACGGCGGTCAGGGCATTCTCGCTTAACTGCGCGACGAACATACTGTCCACAATGTTATAGAGTGCCTGGACGAGCATCGAGATCATCATTGGTACGGACATGGAGATCAGAAGCCGGTTTAGCGGCATGACGCCCATTTTGTTTTCTGTTGCCATTTGGGTAACTCCTTTCGTAAAACATAGATAACCGTGAAGAAATTTCACGGTTACAAATAAACATACATTCTCCCTTTGTGAAGGGACACTGAATGGCATTATAAGGCAAATGAACATGTTCGTCAACCGAAACAGGGAAACATATGGCGAAGTTTCTTTGAGGAACTGTGCAGAGCGGAAGGTTTTGACGGATTGACAAAAATGAATGCCCGTCGTATCATGGAAATGATGTGAAAATTTTAAGGTTTTGCCGGGCCGGAAGCAGAAACTGAGAGGTGCTGCGGGGAGGCAGAAACTTATGTCAACGAATAAGGAGTATAGGAATGATCCAGGATATCAACCCGCATAAATTTGACCTGACCTACGGACAGCCGAAGGCGCAGGATGAGGACTTTGTCCTTTATATAAAGAAGAGTAAGACACTTTTAAGAAAAGTGGACGAGGAAAATCACAAGATTCCGAAGTTTTCTGATTTCCCGGAGGACAAAGAGCTGCTGAAAGAAAGCGCGTATTATCTGTTCGCCATCGATGGAAATCATTATTACTATGTGACGGAGATGCCGAGATATGATTCCGATGTCTATGAACTCTGTTCGACAGCGGCGTACAGAAAGATGCATCCGATGTATCAGGCTTTCGCGGGAATCACGGCGACACAGATTCATCGCTTTAAAGAGAGCAGAAAGTACTGCGGACGCTGTGGTCATCTGATGGAGAACAGCAAGACTGAGCGTGCGTTAGTGTGCCCGGAGTGCGGACAGACGGAGTATCCGAAGATCTCTCCGGCTGTCATCGTTGCAATCTCCGACGGGGACAGACTTTTAATGTCCAGATACCGCGTGAACAACAACCCGTACCGCGGATACGCGCTGATCGCCGGTTTCGTGGAGATCGGGGAGAGCTTTGAGGAGACGATCCACCGTGAGGTCATGGAGGAGGTCGGACTGAAGGTCAAGAACATCCGCTATTATAAGAGCCAGCCATGGGCATTCTCTGACACGGAGATGATCGGATTTTTTGCGGAGTTAGACGGACCGGATAAGATCAAGCTTCAGGAAGATGAGCTCTCTGAGGCGGGATGGTACCACCGCGACGAGATCCCGGATGAGACGATGATGAACAGCATCGGAAGTGAGCTTAAGATGGTGTTTAAGTATGGAAGTCTTGAGAAGTTTTATGAAGTGACTGGGTATAAGGACCAGAATTAGGGATTTGTTTTGTAAAAACGCGTGCGGAGACTGCGCCTGGAGGAGTGGTTGAGCGTACATAAGAAAAATGAGAGTAACTGTTCAGTAGGTCTGCGCACTTGCTGCGCTGACCGTAAGAAAACCTAGGCAAAAAGGCAAAAATCCATCGGCGTAGCCGATTTGGAATGGATTTTTGCATGTAACTGTGAAGGTACTGAACAGTTACAAATGAGAAACTAAAAAGAGCCGGGAACTGGATTTTGTAATTGATCGGAATTCAGTTCCTGGCTCTTTTTTTGCGGGCGATTTGCACTTATATTGTTTGTTTGCCAATTCTGGGAAGATCGGTATTAAAAATGCCCGCGATTGTCAGATCATGCTTTGTGGAATGTCCGGGAGAATTCCATGAATTCTCTCAGGGTATCCGGCATATCCTGAGGATGGCAGCAGAAGCCGATGACGCGTTTCGGGATCGGGATATCTAACGGGATCTCAATGAGTGTACCGTTTTTCAAGTCATCTTCGACGAAATCTTTGATGACGCAGCCGATTCCGAGTCCGATCCGGGAGAATTCGATGAGGAGTTCCATGTCGGTGGTCTCCAGGATCTGGTTGATCTCGATTTGGTTGTCAGCCAGGTAGGCGTCCACATGTTTCCGGCTCATATTGGAGCGGTTTAAGAGCATGATATTTCCGGTTTTAAAAATATCGGTGTCATTGCCTTCTCTCAGATGGAGGTTTTCCAGATAGGCCGGAGTACAGACGAATGCATCGCTGATTTCCATTACCGGCTGGAAGTGGAGGCCTTTTTTGCTTTTTGGCTCCGCCACGAGTCCGATATCGATCTTTCTGGCATCCAGCATGTCGAGGGTCTGGTAGGTGGACTGGCTCTCGATGGCGATGTTTACGTGCGGGTATTTTCCGATGAATCCTTTTAAGTAGGGGAGAAGGACGTATTTGCACAGGGTGTTGCTGACACCGATCTTCAAGTTCCCGATATGGAAATCATGGATCCGCTTCAGTTCGCGTTCGCCGCGGCCGATGGAGTCGAAGGCGGTGTTCACATGCTGGAAGAGGATCGCGCCTTCTCTTGTTAGTTGGACGCCGCGGGAGTTTCGGCTGAAGAGTTTGATGCCGAGGCTTTCTTCAAGTTTGCTGATGGCTTTGCTGATAGCAGGCTGGCTGATGTAGAGTTCTTTGGCGGCGCGGGAGATGTTGCCGCAGCGGGCTACTTCGTAGAAGATTTTGTATTGTGACAGGTGCTGTTCCATAAAAATACTGCCGTCCGGGTGGGACCGCAGGAGTATAACCCCCTTTCATATGTGGTATTCGTATTATTTATATCTATTATATAGAATGGGGGTGGGGGATGTCAATATGAAATGTGCGGGGGATTGGCTAAAGGGTACGTGCTGGCCTGGGATGTGGCTGCGGGGTACGCGCTGGCCTGGGTCCGGCTCCGGGTACTCGGGATTTCGGGGGCGGTTCCTCCAACGAATTCTCCTGCGCACTAAGAGGAAACCATGCCCCCGAAATCAGGCACCCGGATCCGGACCCAGGCCAGCGCTGAGATTGGCTGCGCGAGGGTGGCCAGCCGAGTGTATTGGCGGGATCGCAGGCGCTGCGCTGTGCGATATGGAGATTACTTTATGCAATTGCACATATGTCCAGTTCTTTCTTTAAGATGTCGTTAACAGAATCCAGGATTCCGAGATGCGTCTCGAGATCCAGGCGGTCGACGGTCATTTCGTTCTTTTTGGTGCAACCGTCTACGCTGCCGGCGGCTACGGCGAGGCGGAGAGACTCGGTCTCTTCCTCGCGGGTCGGGAGGAGATTTTTTTCAGCGAAGAGGGAGCAGAGGGCGGCGATACCAATTCCCCACCAGTTGGAGACGCCGCTGGCGAGGGTGATGTCGGCGGATTCGGCGGTGCAGATCGTTCCACCGAAGGGAACGAAATGTTCGATCACGTCGCGGTAGGTGCCCATGCCCATCTCGTTGCCGCCGTCGCCGATGGAGATGGTGGTGGCTCCGGATTTTTTTGCTTCGGAGAGAAAGAGGGCGGAGTCAGTGATCATGTCATCGAGGACTTCGCCGCGCATGCTGTGGTAGTGGCCGTTGGCGGCTTTACCGGGGCGTTCTAAGGAGATGAGGTGGGTCGGGGCGAAGGTTTTGATGCAATTTTGGATGAAGTCTCCGGTGTCTGTTTTAGGGAGCATCATGAGTTTTGCTTTTGGAGCGCGGTAGCAGACAACGTCGCTTACAATGGAAAAGGCGGGCTCATCGGTGATCACGAGGACGGAGGCGCCGAGAGCGGTCAGGGCTGCTGCAATATCAGCGGTGCCTAAGGGGCCGTCGGTTTCACCAACATAAGAGCCGTCGCTGAGTCGGACCGGAAAGCCGGTTAAGAGAATGACACGGCGGGCGTCCGCGAGCGTGTTTAAGGTTTCCTGGATCGGATTGTCCGGGAGTGCTTTTAAGAGCCCGCGGTTTCCGAAATCCTGTTTCATAATGGTATCCAGATCTTTAAAAAATGTCATGGTATTTATCCTCCAAATATGTTTGATGAGGGGGAAAACTTTTTTCGCTGCCGTGTGTATGAAAAAGCCGATATGGATCGTTTTTCGGATTTCAGGCAACAAAAAAAGCCACTGATCCCCTGTTGGAAGATTCATGGCTCTTATTTACGGAGGGAACATCCGGGCAGGAGTCCCGATAAATAAAAGAATCTGTTTTCGTTGTCTCTAGTCTAGTGGAAATGCATAGAAAAGTCAATGGAAAACGAATATATTTTGTGATATACTATGTAACGGGCGCAAAAGTAAAACAAGTGGTACCGCAGATGACATTTGTTTTTCTTGCGCTGTCAGCAAAGGTTTCGTCTGCGTGAGCGGGCAGGTCGGTTACTATGAGCAATTTCTTATATCGGGAACAAAAAGGGGTATATTATATGGAAAACAAAAACACGATCCTCGTGGTCGGCCAGGCAAAGCCGAGCAAAGAGGATGCGATCTACAATCTCCACGGGGAGTTTTATATCAGTCTGATCGTGGAGCGGGATACGGGGAAGATCCTGGAACTGGACTGCAATACGATCCTTGAGGTGACGAAGCAGTTCGTGGCATCCATGTTTGTGGGGAAGAGCCTGAGGACAGACGTTCCGCTGATCGAGAAGGAGATCAGGGAGCGCTATTTTGCTTTGACGCAGAAGCCATTGATCGCGTGCATGAAGGATGCGTGCAACCGGTACCTCACGGCGATCGGGGAAAACCGCGGAAAATAATTGTATAGATGCGGAAACAAGAGAATAGAATTTTTAACATTATTAAGCCGGAGTTCTCCTCCGGTTGTTTTTTTCTCGTTTTTCAAGAGACCGATTGACAATCAAAAAAATCATGATAAAGTTAGGAAGGTCGTTTTTCTAATACCCCATACAAAACGGCAAAGAATCTGAAAATAATGGACCGATTCGGGGAAATATACCATTTGATTTATCAAATACAACAATACCGGATCGCAGCACCAAGAGTATGAAAAAGGAGTACCCCACTTATGAGTTCCTGGAATGATGTTACCAAAAAGGTACGTGAAATACGGAAAAATTTTGTTGTCCGCTGTGCGATTTCCTTCGTGGCAGTTCTGGCATCTGCCCTTCTGCAGTCTTATGTAATTCTGGCCTTTATTCGTCCGGCAGGCCTTCTGTCCAGCGGATTTACGGGACTTGCGATTTTGATCGACCGAATCACTGAACTGTATGGATTTACCGTCTCGACATCTTTGGCACTCGTTGTTTTAAACCTGCCTGTTGCCCTGATGTGCTGCCGCAGCATCAACGTGAAATTCACGGTGTTTTCGCTGCTGCAGGTATTTTTTGCAAGCTTTTTCTTAAAAGTCTGCCACTATACTCCGCTATTTGAGGATCTGACCCTGAATGTGATCTTCGGCGGTGTGCTTTACGGACTGTCCGTTGTCCTTTCCTTAAAAGGAAACGCATCCACAGGTGGTACCGACTTTATTGCCCTCTATGTTTCCAATAAGACCGGAAAGTCCATTTGGAACTATGTGTTCATGGGAAATGTGTGTATCCTTGTAATTTTTGGACACATGTTCGGTTGGGAGTATGCAGGATATTCCATCCTGTTCCAGTTCATCTCCACAAAGATGATCTCCACCTTCCATCACCGCTATGACCGCGTGACCTTACAGATCACCACTGAGAAAGCGGAAGAGGTCATGAAGGCGTATGTCAGCAAGTATCACCACGGTATTTCCTGCGTGGACGCCATCGGCGGCTACAGCCACAAAAAAATGTACCTGCTCCACACCGTAATTTCTTCCTACGAGATCAACGATATCGTCCAGCTGATCCAGGAAGTAGATGAAAACGTGATCATAAACGTATTCAAAACAGAAGACTTCTATGGCGGATTCTACAGAGAGTCCTTGGACTAGCTTAAAATCAAAAAATATTCCCCAGAAGACATGCCCCGGTATATGGGCGGTGTTTTCTGGGGATTTTTGTTTGTGAGACTATTTCTTCCAGTCACTGATGAGAGCGGTGCATGATGTTGGTAAAAAAATTTGTTTAGAAAGATTTTATGGATTAACGGATTGTCATGCATCCGAAAAACCTACCGATACCAGAAACTGTGGATGGATTCTACTGCCTACACCTCCGTTCCAGCACTGCCACCGCCTGATACAGGATTGCGGACAGAATACAGAGGATCACGATGGACATGATCACGAGATCCAGCTTGAAGACCTGGCTGCCGTAGATGATGAGGAAGCCAAGGCCTGCCTGGGCGGAGAGAAACTCGCCGATGATGACGCCGACGAGGCAGAGACCGATGTTGACCTTCATGTTGCTGATGATAAGTGGAACAGAGCCGGGCAGCAGGACCTTTGTGAGAACATCCTTCTGTTTTCCTCCCAGCGTGTAGATCAGACGGATCTGGTCAGGATCCATGGAGAGAAAGCCGTTGTAGAGCGTTAAGATCGAGCCAAATACCGCAACAGAGACCGCCGCCGTGATGATCGTCTTCATGTTGTTGCCCAGCCATACGATGAGCAGCGGCGCGAGAGCGGACTTCGGCAGACTGTTCAATATGACAAGGTACGGTTCCAGAATCTTTGCAAGCCGCCTGCTGGACCAGAGTGCCACCGCGCCGAAGATCCCGATCCATGTCACAAGAAAAAAGCTCAAAAGCGTCTCCAAAACCGTGACTCCCGTGTGGTAAAAGATCGTCCGGTCTGCCGCCATGGAAAGAAAACAGGAGAGCACCCGGGACGGGGAACTGAAAATAAAATCGTTCAGGATCCCGATCCGGGCGCTGATCTCCCAGGAAAAAAGAAACAGGACCAGAAATAAGATCCTGCAGATGAAGATCTGCCTCCGGATCCGCCGCTCCTGCTCCAGATACCGGCACTGGGCCGGGGAGACCGCAAGATCCGCTGCCGGGATCACAGCCCGGTGCCTGCGCAGGATAAAAGAAGCGATACTATGAAATCTCATCCGGATCACCTCCCACATTGACAGCGGTCATGAGTCCGTTTCTGGCTGCCGGTGCATTCTCATCACCGGATTCAGTTCCATTGATAATATCTGTATCTCCAGATCCGGCCCCATCGACAGTTGACGTATCATCACCATTCCCGTTCCCAAGAATCTTCCACAATTCATTAAAATAAGAAGAAAACTCCGGATAATTCCGCCGCTTCAAAGGACTCATTTCATGGTTCGGAAACCGAATCACAAGCTCCCCCTTGATCGTCCCCGGTCTGTTCGTCAGCACCAGGATCCGGTCCGCTGTGCTCACCGCCTCCGAAAGATCATGGGTGATCAGGATCGCCGTTTTCTTTCTGCTGCGGATGATCGAACTGATATCATCACAGACCGAAAGCCTCGTCTGATAATCCAGAGCAGAAAACGGCTCATCAAGAAGCAGAAGATCCGGCTCTAAAGCAAGAGTCCGGATCAAAGCAGCCCGCTGCCGCATCCCCCCGGAAAGCTCCGACGGATGCGCATCGTAAAAATACTGAAGTCCGTAAGAATCCAGAAGCTCCTTCACCCGGCTCAAATGCTTTGAATCACACTTCCTCCGCACCTCAAGCCCCAGTGAAACATTCGAAAGGATCGTCCGCCACTCAAACAAATGATCCCTCTGCAGCATGTACCCGATCCCCGAAGTCCCCTTCCCGACAGAAACCCCGTCAAAAAGAATCTCCCCCCGCTCAGGGGCCAAAAGCCCGGCAAGCAGAGAAAGCAACGTAGACTTCCCACACCCGGACGGCCCGACAATACAAAGAAACTCGCCGGAATTCACATGAAACGATATATCAGAAAGGGCCTTCGTCTCTCCCTCCATGGTGTGGTAGGAATAATCCACCCCTCTAACTTCCAATTTCGGAGTCATGGATACCTCACTCAAACGTATTTACTATAAAATATGTAAAAACCTCTCATCCGTGAGCCAACCGTCAAAACAACAGCACAGTACACAACTATTATGCAGCACTGCTTATTCCTTTCTCGTCCCTCAGCACAGTCATATCCTCAACGCACAGCGCAGCGCCTGCGCTCCCGCCAGTACACAGCACAGACCAGCTTTCAGATCCGGGCGATTGATTTTCGGGGCATGGCTTCCTCTTGGCGCGCAGAAGAATGCGTTGGAGGAGCGTGGACACTTGTTTGAGCGTAAGCGAGTTGTGTCCACGCTTCTCCGCCTTTAGCATTCTCCTGCAAGCCTAGAGGAACCGCCCCGAAAATCCTCTGAGCCCGAATCTGAAAGCTGGTCTGTGCGTACCCCCCCGCCAATTCACCTCTCCCCCAAAAACCGTAAGAAAATCGCAAGAAAACCGCCAGATAAAAGACCCAAGAAAGAAACATTTCCCTGCTATACTAAATTCCAGTGTTAAAATAATCACATTTAACATAGAAAACCTCGGAAGGAACACATGAGTATGAGCAGTGAAGAAAAAATCTCACCAGAAGAATTCGACAAAGAACTAGACTCCCTACTGGCCGGAACCACAGAAAAGAAACCCAAAAACCCAAAGAGAAAAAAGATCATAATCGCCGCCGCCATTGCCATCCTCGGAATCACCGGCATCAAACTCCTGTCCGGCGGAAAAGACATGGTCCCCGTTGTGGACACTGTGACCCCAACCCGCAAAACCATCCAAAACCGCCTCACCGTCACCGGCCCCATCTCCGGAACCGACAGCGTAGACGTCGTCTCAAACCTCCACGCTGAGATCCTCGAAATTCCCGTAAAAGAAGGCGACAAAGTCACAAAAGGCCAGCCCCTGGCAGTCCTCGACGATTCCGACGTAAAAAAAGAAGCCGACATCGCCAAAAACGACTACGACCTCGCCGTGACCACCTGCGCCGAAAAAGATAAAGAAGCAAGAAACGGCTACGCCAAAGCCATCCAGGACCTGAACACCGCCCAGGCCAACTACGACCGCACAAAAGCCCTCTTTGATGGCGGCAGCGTCCCCAAAGTTGATCTTGAGACAGCGGAAAACGGTCTCCACGACGCAGAACGGGAATGCGACTCCTACACAATAAAAAACGGATCCGCCGTCGCCGATGACTCCTACCGCCTCCAGATCGAAAAAGCAAAATTCGACTACGAAAAAGCCGTAGAGCAGTTAGATAATACGATATTAAAAGCCCCTATCGACGGCACCGTCGTCCGCGTCAACACAAAAGTAGGCCGCTTTGCCGACAAAATGGAAAACGACGCCCCACTCTTCGTGATCGAAAACCTCGATAACCTGGAACTCGAGATCAAAGTCAGCGAGTACACCATCGGAAAAGTCGCCGTCGGCCAGGAAGCCGAGATTTCCGCGGACATCTTAAACGGTGAGACCGTCCACGGCGAAGTCATCTCGATCTCCCCGACCGGCGAAGAAAAAGGCGGCGGTTCCAGCGAGCGCGTCATCCCCACAAAGATCCGCGTCACAGATCAGGACACAAAACTGATCGCTGGAATCACCGCCCGCGCGTCCATTGTCCTGGAAGAATCCGAGAACGCCCTGACAGTCCCAGTCTCCGCCGTGATGGAAAAAGACGGAACGAACTACGTCCAGGAGATCAGTGACGGAACCGTATCCTGGGTTCCGGTGGACATCGGTGTGGAAGGCGATGTGGAGATGGAGATCATCCCGGTGGAAGGGAGCTCCCTGGATGAAAACTCCGTCCTGATTGCGGAGCCGGGAGAGCAGTACACAGATGGAATGGCAGTCACATCATCCGGAAAACAGGGGGAATAAACAATGTTTGAAAAACTGACAAGATCCCGCTACATGACGGAAAACGTGACAGACGAGCTGATCCGCCTGGAAAACCTCGTAAAGATCTACGACACAGGCGCGATCCGGGTCATGGGACTAAAGAAAATCAACCTGACGATCCACCGCGGCGAGTTCGTTGCGATCATGGGACACTCCGGATCGGGAAAATCCACCCTGATGAACATTTTAGGCTGCCTGGACCGCCCGACACTGGGTCACTATTACCTCGACGGGATCGACACGGCGGCCCTGTCCCCGGACGAACTCTCCGCGGTGCGGAATAAAAAGATCGGCTTCGTGTTCCAATCCTTCAACCTGATCTCCAGGACATCGGCGTTAAAAAATGTGGAGCTCCCGATGACCTACGCGAGGATCCCGAAAAGGAAAAGGACGGAGCGGGCCATGGAACTGTTGGAGTGCGTGGGGCTGGAAAAACGCTCCGGACACATGCCCAATGAGATGTCCGGCGGACAGAGACAGCGCGTTGCCATTGCGAGAGCGCTGGCGAACGAGCCGCCGCTGATCCTGGCGGATGAACCGACGGGAAATCTCGATACAGCCGCGTCCATCGAGATCATGGAGATCTTCTCGGAACTCCACAAAGCGGGAGCCACAGTGATCGTTGTCACCCACGAGGAAAATATCGCCGCCTTTACGGACCGGATCATCCACTTCTCAGATGGTCAGATCATCAAAGATGAGATCAACGAAAACCCGACAAAAGGAAGCGGTAAAGTCCACATGAAAGGTCTCTACAGACACTTCCAGAAAACAGCCGGAACAGAGAGTGGGGTGGTCGGATGCTAGGCGAAAATATGATCATGGCCTTCCATGCAATCATGGCGAACAAGATGCGCTCACTCCTGACCATGCTGGGCATTATCATCGGAATCGGTTCTGTCATATCCATCGTTTCCATCGGCGATACGATGCGCGGACTGTTCGCGGACCTCTATAAGGACGCGGGGGCCACCCAGGCGGTGGTATCCATCGGATACAATGTGGAGGATGTGCGGGACAGCGATTACTTTACCCTGGATGAACTTGATAAGATCAAGGAGATCTTTGGGGATGAGATATCCTATATCGACAGTTACGCCAGCGTAAATTCAGAAGTCCTTGCAGGACGGACAAACATGAAATTTGACTTCCAGGGGATCGACTGGAATTTTAGCGATGTCCAGCCGGTGACCATGATTTCCGGACGTTATTTAAACGAAGGAGATATCCTTGGACGAAAGAAAAATGTGGTGATAGAGGAGGAGAGTGCCAGAAAACTTTTCGGAACGGAAAACGCGGTGGGAAAGACCTTCCGGACCACCGTCTACGGGGATACAGACATGTATACGGTAGTCGGTGTCTACAAAAAAGAGATGAGCGCCTTCCAGAAGCTTTTGTCCGGAGGTTCCGGCGATACGGGATCCGCGTATATCCCGTATACACTGCTCACATGGCCGAATGACCAGTTCTATTACTGTCGTCTGTACGCGAAAGAGGGAACGGACATGGTAAATTTCATGTCAAGGCTGACGATGTATCTCGGGAAAATTAAGAATAGAAACGCGGAAGATTTCTATACGAATACGGTGGCAAATGAGATGGGATCCATCGACAGCCTCATGGGCGGACTTTCCATGGCTGTGGGCGGGATCGCTGCGATCTCTCTCCTGGTGGGCGGCATCGGGATCATGAACATCATGCTGGTGTCCGTCACGGAGAGGACCCGCGAGATCGGTATCAGAAAGGCGCTCGGTGCAAGGACCCGGGATGTCCTGATCCAGTTCCTGACAGAGTCCGCGATCCTGTCAGCTCTGGGCGGAATCATCGGCGTTCTTCTCGCTGTGAGTCTCGTGACGGCAGGCGGCGCGGCGCTTGGACTCCCTGTTGTGATCAAACCCGGGATCATCCTTCTTGCGGTATCCTTTTCGGCCGTGGTCGGCATCTTCTTTGGGATTTACCCGGCGTCGAAAGCCGCAAAGGCGGATCCGATCGATGCTCTGAGATATGAATAAAGAGGAACTGCCGATCAATGGGACATATGCAAGAAACGTATTATTGGAACGGATGCTATATGGACCGGCAAAAAATCCCCGCAGGATGCGGAAAAACGATCCTGCGGGGATTTTTAAAATTTATGCCAGTGACTATTCTACAAGCGCACCATTCACGTCAACGGTGTATCCGTCCGGAGTCTCACAGTTTACCATGAGAGTGCCCTTGAAGCCATCACCTTCCTCGTGGAAGTAGTACCACTTGCCGCTGATCTCGTGCCAGCCGGTGAAGAGAGCACCGGTCTCAAGATCCATGTAGTACCAGTTGCCGTCATCCTTTACCCATCCGGTCTGCATGATATTGTCATGACCGAAATAGTACCAGGTTCCATCGATCTCCAGCCAGTAATCGGTAGCTTCGAGACCTTCCGCAAAGTGATATTTGTAGGTACCGTCAGAAAGCTTCTCCCAGGCACCGCCTGCCGGGGACTTTAAACCGCGGCGGCGTCCGCCGTTTGTGCTGCGTTTGTATGTGCCGGATACAACAGTTCCATCTATTGTATCAGCAGCCTGAGCTGTGATCATGGTTCCGAGAGCCAGTGTTGCAGCGAGAGCTGCGATGCAAAATTTTTTCATAAACGTACCTCCTGGGATTTCGTCTTTTGGTACAAAAATGCACATAAAATATATGTAGATTTGTCCTTTTCATATAGATATATCCTAATATGGAAACTGGAAAGAGTCAATGGGATTTAAAGGAAATTTTCGGAGCCCTATATATGCGCAGAAAGGTATTGTCATTTTTTTTTTAGTGTGATAAAATGAGTGGCACAGTTTTTGATTCGTTTTTGCTTTATATGGAGGCAGATATGAAATATAAGTGTCTGATCTTTGATCTGGATGGAACGCTGGTAAACTCGATCCATGCGCTGACATACTGTACGAACCTTTCACTGGAGAAGTTTGGGCTCGGTCCTTTGACAGAGGAACAGATGATGACCATCGTCGGCGATGGATATAAAATGCAGATGAAACGTTCCCTCGCGGCCTGCGGGGATACGGATGAGGCGCACTACGAGGCGATCCTCCCTGTATATATGGAGATATTCGGAAAATACTGTAACTATGAGATGCATCCTTACGATGGAATCGTGGAGCTCACCTCGAAGGCGAAAGAGCTGGGTTTAAAGATTGCTGTTGTATCCAACAAGCCTGATGCCCAAGCGAAGAAGACCGTAGAATATGTATTCGGCGCGGGATATTTTGACACGGTGATCGGGGAGCAGGAGGGCGTTCCGAAGAAGCCGGACCCGTCGGGAGCGTTGAAGGCGGCGAAGATCTGTGGCGCGGACCCGTCAGAGTGCCTGTATTTTGGAGATACGAATACGGACATGAAGACTGGAAAGAACGCGAAGATGACGACGGTGGGAGTTCTCTGGGGATTCAGGGGCCGTGAGGAGCTTGCGGCATTCCAGCCGGAATTTCTGCTTGAGAAACCGCTTGATATCTTAACGGAGATTGAAAAGTAGCTGTTTGGCAGACCTGTGCAGATGCGGCATGACTTATCAATGTGCCATAAAAAGGTGACAGCAGTAAGCGGATTTATTTATATATAGTGATGACTGCAGGAAAAACTGCGCAGGAAACAAAGAGCTGCTATTAAAAATAAAAGACAGTAACATGAAAATTCGGACCTTGCGTAAACTATGCTTAAAACAGCAGCCCGCGCGTTAGATACCGGAGGAAATGGATTGAAGGATTTTAGAAAAACAAGACGAAAACGGATAGAAGCATGGCTCACCGCAGCGATGTTTCTTTTTGGTACCCTGACAGGCTGTGGCTCTGTTAGTGACACACACGGAGATGTGGGAACTCCGAATGATGGAAAGCTGAAAGTTGTAACGACCCTGTTCCCGTACTACGATTTCACGAGACAGATCGCGGGGGATGCCGTAGATCTTTCCATGGTGATCCCGGCGGGACAGGACAGCCATTCCTTTGAGCCGACACCAGCAGATATCCGCCTGATCCAGAACGCGGACCTTCTGATCTGCAACGGTGGTGCCATGGAGCAGTGGGTGAGCCAGGTTGTGGCATCCCTGGATTCGGAGAGCTTAAAGGTCATCACGATGATGGACTATGTGGATACCGTGGAGGAAGAGATCGTGGAAGGCATGGAGGACGCAGGTGAGGAACATCACCACAGCCATGCGTCGGCAGACGGTACCCATGATGACCACGACCATGATGAGACGGTCCATGCTGATGACGATGATCATGATCACGATGCGGAAGATCATGATCATACGGATGATGAGCACGATGATGACGCGGACTACGAGATCGAATACGACGAGCACATATGGACCTCTCCGGTGAATGCCATGAAGATCACCCAGGTGATCACGGACACGCTTCAGGAGATGGACCCGGCAGACGCGGACATCTTTGCGGCAAATGCAGAGGATTATCTCGGCAAACTTGAGAATCTCGACCAGGAATTCCGCGATGTGGTAAATGGCGCGGACTTAGACCTCATTGTCATGGCGGACAAGTTTCCGCTTCGCTATTTTGCGGACACTTACGGACTCCGGTACAGGGCTGCGTTTTCCGGCTGCGCCTCCGACACTGAGCCAAGCGCAAAGACTATCGCATACCTGATCGACAAGGTGCGGGAGGAACAGATCCCGGCGGTCTATTACCTGGAACTCTCCAGCCACCGGGTGGCGGAGATCATCAGCGAGGAGACCGGTGCGAAGCCACTGTTATTTCACTCCTGTCATAACGTGACGAGAAGAGAGTTTGATAACGGCGTCACCTATCTGGAACTGATGGAACAGAATGTTGTCAATTTACGGGAAGGACTTTATCGATGAACCAGCCATTATTAAAATGTGAACATGTGGATTTTGGATATGAAAACTATGACGTGGTGAAGGACGTGTCCATGGAGATCAATCCTGGGGACTATCTCTGCATCGTTGGCGAGAACGGATCCGGAAAGAGCACCCTGATGAAAGGACTCTTAGGACTCATAAAGCCCACCGGCGGTGTCCTGACGCTGGCGGACGAGTTGAGACGGTCCGGAATCGGATATCTCCCGCAACAGACCCCGGCCCAGAAGGATTTCCCTGCGACGGTACAGGAGGTCGTGATCTCCGGCTGCCTTGGAAAGCGTGGAAACCGACCGTTTTACTCGATGGAAGAGCGGAAGCTTGCGGCAGTCAATATGGAAAAGCTCGGAATCACGGATCTCAAAAAGAGCTGCTACCGGGATCTCTCCGGCGGACAGAAACAGCGTACCCTGATCGCGAGGGCCCTCTGCGCTACGGATAAGCTCCTGATCCTGGACGAGCCGATCACGGGACTTGACCCGGCATCCACCCAGGATTTCTATGCGGTGATCCGCCATCTAAACAGGGACGAGAAGGTGGCTGTCCTCATGGTCTCCCACGATATCGGAAATATCGTGACCCAGGCCAACAAGATCTTACAGTTGAAACAGACGGTCCAGTTTTACGGGACCGTGGATGAGTATAAGAAATCGGAATTCGGAAGAGAATTCCTCGGAGGTGAGAACTAAATGGGACTTTTACAGGAAATGTTTTCCTATCCGTTTCTCGTGCGGGCGATGATCGGCGGTATCTGTATCTCGCTCTGCGCATCGCTCCTGGGAGTCAGCCTTGTGCTGAAACGGTATTCAATGATCGGTGACGGACTGTCCCATGTTTCCTTTGGGGCACTCTCTATCGCGGTGGCCTTTAACTGGGCGCCTCTCGCGGTATCGATCCCGGTGGTGGCAGCGGCGGCGGTCCTGCTTCTTCGGATCACGGGAAACGGAAAGATCAAGAGTGACGCGGCGATCGCGATGATTTCCGCAGGATCTCTCGCCATCGGTATCATCGTCACATCCCTGACGACGGGAATGACGACGGATGTCAGCAGCTATATGTTCGGAAGTATTTTAGCAATGAGCCGCGAGGACATGTGCTTAAGCGTAGTCCTGTCCCTGGTGGTCCTCGGCATGTTTGTGATCTGCTACAACAAGGTCTTTGCCGTGACCTTCGATGAGAGCTTCGCGAAGGCGACGGGTGTGCGGGTCTCCGCCTATAACCTTCTGATCGCGGTCCTGACTGCCATTACGATCGTTCTCGGTATGAGAATGATGGGTGCCATGCTGATCTCGAGCCTTGTGATCTTCCCGGCACTGACATCCATGCGGGTTTTTAAGAGCTTTTTCGGCGTTGTGGTATCTTCGGGCGTTGTGTCAGTGGTGTGCTTCTTTATCGGACTTATTCTTTCCTATGTATATTCGATCCCGGCGGGAGCCAGTGTTGTCGTTGTGAACCTGGCGATGTTCGGTATGTTCAGTGTCGTTCAGATGGTGAAGCAGTCGAGATAAGGGAAAAACAGCAGGATGTCAGCAGATGCGTAATCGCGAGCGCTCAATGAGGCTGGATTTTGCCAGATCCTGAAGACTGTGCGAGAAAACAATATTACATGAGAAAATTTCTCGTATTTCTGCCGCTTTCCAGGCGCCCACTGGAAGCGGCAGTACTTGACTTTGTTAGAAAATGTGTTAAAGTTAGTAATTGGTAATGAAAAATGAAAGTGCGGCAGTGGATCTGGTCTGGATACAGTATAAAATTAAGGCGGACAGATAAAAATACAGGAATGCCGCGCGGATGGCAAGAAAGAGGTGTCATTATGACAAAAATTGATATTATCTCCGGTTTCCTCGGAGCCGGAAAAACAACATTTATAAAGAAGCTTCTGAAAGAAGCAATTGCGGGCGAGAAAGTAGTCCTGATCGAGAATGAATTTGGTGAGATCGGTATCGACGGCGGCTTCTTAAAGGATTCCGGCATCGAGATCCGTGAGATGAACTCCGGATGCATCTGCTGTTCCTTAGTCGGTGATTTTGGACGTTCCTTAAATGAAGTCCTTACAAAGTATACACCGGACCGTGTAATTATCGAGCCGTCAGGTGTCGGCAAGCTTTCCGACGTCATGAAGGCAGTCTGCGACGTTGCGGGTGAGATCGACGTTGTATTAAATGGTTCCGTGACAGTCGTTGATGCTCAGAAGTGCAAGATGTATATGAAGAACTTTGGTGAGTTCTTCAACAACCAGATCGAGAGCGCAGGAACCATCGTGTTAAGCCGTACCGATGTCGCTGACGCAGACAAGGTCGCTCAGTGTGTAGAGATGATCCGCGAGAAGAACCCGAAGGCAGCTATCGTTACAACTCCGATCGACAAGCTCACAGGCGAGCAGCTTCTTGAGATCATCGAGAAGCCGACAGATGATATGGCTGAGAAGCTCCTTGAGGAGGTAAAAGAGGGCCATCACCATCATCATGACGATGACGACGAGGAGTGCTGCTGTGGCCACCACCATCACCACCACGATGACGATGATGACGACGAAGATGAGCATGAGCACCATCATCACCACCATGACGATGACGACGAGGAGTGCTGCTGTGGCCACCACCATCACCACCACGATGACGATGATGACGACGAAGATGAGCATGAGCACCATCATCACCACCATGACGATGAGGAATGCTGCTGTGGTCATCACCATCATGACCACGACGATGATGATGACGAGGATGAGCACGAGCATCACCATCACCATGACAGCGAGTGCGGATGCGGCCACCACCATCATCACCACCACGATCATGACGCCGACGAGGTATTCACAAGCTGGGGGCTTGAGACAAACCGCACCATCACGAAGGAGAAACTTGAGTCCCTGTTACAGGAGCTCGCACACTCCGAGAAATACGGCCAGGTGCTCCGTGCAAAGGGAATGTTGCCGGATGCAGACGGAACATGGTACTACTTCGATCTTGTTCCGGAAGAGACCGAGATCCGTACAGGTGCTCCGATCTACACAGGAAAAGTGTGCGTGATCGGTTCCAATCTGAAGGAAGATGAGTTAAAGAAAGCGTTTGAGGCTTAAAGAACGCAGTTTGATGCATGAAACCCAAAAGTTCCTGTCTGCGCAAGACGTGGGCAGGAACCATTTTATATAATTAGGAGAATGAGACAGTGAAACAGCAGGAAAAAATGCCGGTATTTGTCATCAACGGCTTTCTGGAAGCGGGAAAGACCCAGTTTATCACAAATACTCTACAGCAGGACTATTTCCAGGCCGACGGTACGACCGTTCTGATCCTCTGCGAGGAAGGCGATACGGAGTACGATAAGGAGATCTTAAAGAAAACAAGAACAAAGATCGTTACCGTGGAAGACATCTCCGAGATGGATGAAGATTTCTACGGACGGATCGAGGCATTATATGACCCGGCCCGGGTGCTCATCGAGTGGAACGGAATGTGGCCGCAGGATCAGCTGCAGCTCCCGGATACCTGGGAACTCTTCCAGCAGATCACGATCATCGACGGCTCCACCTTCGAGCTCTATTTAAACAACATGAAGCCGCTCCTAGCGCTCCTTGTAAAGCGCTCCGAGCTTGTGATCATGAACCGCTGCGATGAAGTCAGCGATGAGAACATCACCCGCTACCGCCGCGGCTTAAAGGCTTTAAACCCGCAGGCAGAGCTGATTTTCGAGGACGCGGAAGGCGAGATCGAGCAGGAGGTTCTGGAAGAGGATCTTCCGTACGACATGAAGGCAGATGTGATCAAGATCGATCCGAAGGATTACGGCATCTGGTACATCGACGCCATGGATAAGCAGGACCGCTACGAGGGAAAAGTTGTGGAGTTCACCGGTATGGTATTAAAATCCCCGGAATTCCCGAAGAACTATTTCGTTCCGGGCCGAATGGCGATGACATGCTGCGAGGCAGATATGACATTTTTAGGATTTATCTGCAAGGCGCGTGAGGCGAGAAACCTTGAGACAAAGCAGTGGGTCAAGGTCCGCGCGAAGATCGCATACGAGTTCTGGCCGGACTACGACGGTGTCGGTCCGGTTCTCTACGCCGAGAGCGTGGAGCCGGCGCAGGAGATCAAGGATATTGTGCAGTTCTAAATGAAGATTTCAGCTGAAAAACAGAAAATGCAGAATAATACCAGGTACGCTGGATGGGAAAAACTGTCCAGCGTATTTTGATTTTCTCGAATTCCGAAGAAGCTGCCGTTGGCAGGCTCTGCGGGTTCCCATGTATTCAGAAGGGACTTTCAGTGAAAGCTTTAGCGGATATAAACAAAAGAAACGGACTTCATGAGCCATATGAGATATGACTTTTGAAGTCCGTTTTTAATTCCAGGTCTAATTCATCGGTGCCACCGGAACCGGCCGTTCGCGGTCGAAGACCTGGGTCACATCGAAGAGGTCGCTTAAGTGGTCTTTTCCTGGATTCGTCTCCGGCAGATCGTAGTACATGCGGTAGCCGTCCAGGTTCCGGCGTCCCTGGCGGAGATAGTCAGATCCAAACTGTACCCAGTACTGGCTGGAGTCTACATTGCAGAAGTAGCGGAAGCCCAGCTCATGGAGATATGCGTATTTTTCATTTTCCATTGTGTACGGATGCCAGTCGCCAACATCTGATCCGAATGGGTAGAGCAGGATATCCGTCTTTCCGATCAGGGATTCCACCCTAGAGGCCCACTTATCGGAGTCTGTCTTCACATCCTCAAAGGAGCGTTTCCCGAAATTGATATGTCCCCAGCTGTGGGAGGCGAGCTCCCATCCGTTGTCCCTGAGACACTGTGCCACCTGGCGGACCATCTCTTTATCGGCCTCATAATTTGGGTTAGAACTCTCATAGGACGGATCCGTCCGGTATCCCAGAACGCCCTGATATCCGGTAAACGCCAGGACCGCCCGGGCACCCCGGTAGGAAAAATCGGGGTGTTCCGTGATAAAGTCCTCAAGGAGCGGCACGAGATCATAAGAGCCCACCGACACGGAGCCGTCATCCATCACCATCTCGCAGGTCGGCTTTCCGTTCTCACCCACGATCATCCGGCTTGCGAAACCATCACCGTCCATATACTCGTAATAGCAGAGGTCATCCTGGGACATGACGAAAGGAATCTTTCCAGGCGGCAGCATAATATCTCCCGCCACCATCTTCGTATTGCCGTTTTCGTCCGTCACCTCGTGGGCAATATCGTGGAGCTTTACGAGAACATATCCTTTCTCGTACATGGAATCCAGGATCTTTAAAAATTCGCTCTTCGTGGTCATCACCTGGTTGTAGCCCTTGGAATCCGCGTCCCCGTCGAAGGCTTTGGAGTTATCCATGATCAGGGAGTGGAAGAACACATGGGTGATCTTGTTTACATCCGCCCGGACGAGTGTGGATTTTGTCTCCTCGCAGGCGGCGAGAAGTTCCTTCACATCGGAATTCTCCGCGTAATCCGGGTTGGAGTTTAAGATCTTGATGGCAGCATCGTAGTCGTAGGTGACGAATTTTGCGTGAGCGCTGTTTAAAATCCCATCCAGGGCAGTATCGCCTGTATTGTAGGCGGCAGCCGGTGCGGCAGCTTCCTGTGACTCCGGAGAAGCGTCTTCTCCGGATCCGCTCTCCGCAAGTGAAACAGTCGTTTTATCATCTCCGGACGGATCGGATTCCGCCGAAGATTCAGAAGTGTTGTTTTTCAACTGTGTGGATAAGTGCCCTCCTTTTTTAAAGAGGAGCAGTCCGCCGATTCCCAGGAGAAGAACTCCGAGAACGATCAGCAGTATCGTAATATGAACTGTCCGCCGCCGTTTCCGCAGCTTTTCGCGGCTTGAAATATATGCGCGGCGCCTTTCAAAATCATTATTGTATTCCAAAATATCACCTCGTAATTTAATTCGTAACCGCCGTCCTTTGCCAGACAGAACAACGGATAAAATTCTGTATTTATTACTTCTATCATAGCACAACCCCATGTCCGACGCTACGAGAAATAGAAAAATTAAGCATTTTGTAAGCAGTGACATAAAGGGGGATGTCCGGGCCATATTTTATAAGGAGAAAACTGGCTGAGAACATGAAAAGCGTGCCGCAGGGCGGAATAAAATGGCGTCCGGGCGGAGAAATTTTATGGAACAGCAGGCAGGTCGGGAGTAGAAATATGAGAGTGGGAAAAAGAAGCATTTGTGGGATCATGGCCGGAATCCTGTTCATGATGGAACCGGTGAGCGGATATGGGATGATGAGGGAAGGGACGTGGAAAAAGGATATAAGAAATCAGATCATGGAAATACAGCAGATGCAGCCGGAGCTGACACCGTACACCGGCCCGGAGATCACGGCTCCGTCCGCAATCCTCATGGAGGCATCCACGGGGACCGTGATCTGCGAGAAAAACGCGGATGAGCCGAGAAATCCCGCCAGTGTCACAAAGATCATGACGCTGATCCTGATCTTCGACGCCCTGCAGTCAGGGAAGATCCGTCTGACAGACGAGGTGGTGACAAGCGCCCACGCGAAATCCATGGGCGGATCCCAGGTGTTCCTGGAGGAGGGCGAGATCCAGACAGTGGAAACTCTGATTAAGTGCATCGTCATCGCCTCCGGCAACGACGCGTCGGTGGCAATGGCTGAGTTTATCGGAGGCGATGAGGGGACTTTTGTGAAGATGATGAATGAGCGGGCGAAAGGCCTGGGGATGGAGCACACGAAGTTCATTGACTGCTGTGGACTCACGGATTCCCCGGAACATGTGACTACGGCGAGGGACATCGCGCTGATGTCCAGGGAACTTATCACAAAATACCCGCAGATCACAAACTATACGACGATCTGGATGGAGAATATCACCCATGTGACGAAGCAGGGGACAAAGGAGTTCGGTCTCTCCAACACAAATAAGCTCTTAAAGATGGCGACGAATTTCGAGGTGACGGGGCTGAAAACAGGTTCCACCAGTATCGCAAAATACTGTCTCTCCGCCACAGCAAAAAAGGACGGCGTGGAGCTTATCGCCGCGATCATGGCGGCACCGGACTTCAAGGCGAGATTTAAGGACGCGGTGACACTCTTAAATTACGGGTACGGAAACTGCCGACTCTATAAAGATGAGACGCCGCCGGAGCTTCCGAAACTCTCCGTGACAGGCGGAAAAGAGCCGGAGGTGGAACTTTCCTACGGCGAGACCTTTACATATCTGGGACTCCACGGCGAGGACTTTTCCGGCGTGGAGCGGGAACTGATGCTGGAAGAGAGCGCAAAGGCCCCGGTAAAGGCGGGAGACCAGCTTGGAACGCTGCGCTACCGGTTTAATGGGGAGGAGATCGGAAACATCCCTGTCATTGCGGCCCGGGATGTGGATCCCGCGGGATTTTCTGACTATGTGAAGTGGATGATGGGATGGTGGAGAATGAGAGGAGAGGAAGTATAAAAATATCGGAGAGATCTGAATTTAAATGATTAGTAACCTCAGTACTTTCATAGTTACAAGCAAAAATCATTCGAGACCGGCTGCGCCGATGGGATTTTTGCCTTCCAGCTTATGTTTTCTTACGGTCAGCGCAGCAAGTGCGCAGACCTGCTGAACAGTTACAATGATTAAAAAAATTCAGATCTCTCCGATTAAAAAGTTATTTCTCTGCGGCTGCCTTCGCAAACTCCGTATTCACAAGATCCTCATAAGGAACCCGCGTGTCAAGCTCGCCGGCTTCCTCCAGAATGTTCTCGAGAAGCTCAAAGCTTTCCTTCTCAAAGACCGTATTTTCTTTCCAGGTATCCTGCTCTTTGTAGCGGTCCACGATGATCGCGATCTTTTCGGTGTCGGTCTCCTTAAACTGCGGGCTTATCGTCTCGGCGATCTCCTCAGCGGAGTGGGTGTTCACATAGTCGAGGCCTTTCTGAATCGCATTTGTGAATTTCCGGATGATCTCCGGATGCTTTTCAATATAGCTTTTTTTTGCACTGTAGGCCGTGTAAGGGACGTAGCCGGAGTCTTTTCCGAGGGACGCGACTACATAGCCGTTTCCTTCCTGTTCCAGGGCTGTCGCGAAGGGTTCGAACTCGACGGTGTAGTCGGAATCATTGCTGGTGAACGCCGCCGCGGTGAGACCGAAGCTGATGCTCTGGTCGATGGAGAGATCCTTTGTGGGATCGATGCCGTTTTTCTTTAAGATATACTCAAAGACCATCTGGGGCATGCCACCGGCACGGCCGCCTAAAACTTTCTTCCCAATGAGGTTTTCCCACTTGAAATCAGCTTCCGGTGTCCGTCCAACGAGGAAGTTCCCAGCCCGCTGGGTGAGTTGGGCGAAGTTTACGGCGTAGTCATCATCGCCCTGGATATAAGTATAGATACTCGCCTCAGATCCCATGAACCCGATGTCCGCATCCCCGGATACCAGAGCTGTCATGACCTTGTCAGCCCCTGCACCGTTTACCAGTGTCAGATCGATTCCCTCCTCCTCAAAATACCCCAGCTCGATGGCGGCATACTGGGGGGCGTAGAAGATGGAGTGGGCAACCTCATTTAAAGTCACGGGAGTTAAGGAGGATTCCGCGTTCTTTTTACACCCGGTGAGCAGAGCCGCCGCCGTAAACACAAAAAGAACCGGTGCCAGAAATTTTCTCATAATACCAAAAGACCTCTCTTTGCGATCGTTCTATATGTTCAGTGTATGAGAAATGCCGGAAAGGGTGCAAAAGATCATGATTCCTGCGGTGCCTTGACGCAGCATAAAGCAATAGGAAAAACCTATAGCAAACCTTGAGTACATCCAATTAGACAGATTTTCCAACATATGGTACTATTACCTTGCAACCAGATAGGATGGTTGGTAAATGAAAATAAGAAATTTTTCGGGAATGAAATGCGATGTCCCGATCCGGAATAAGAGGAGGAAAATCACTATGGCAAAGAAAACAAGAGCAGAGAGAAACTTCAAATTTGAGACATTACAGCTTCATGTAGGACAGGAGCAGCCGGATCCGGTGACAGACGCGAGAGCGGTTCCGATCTACCAGACCTCTTCCTATGTATTCAGAAACTGCGAGCATGCGGCAGCACGTTTCGGACTCACAGACGCAGGAAATATCTACGGCAGGCTGACAAACCCGACCGAGGATGTATTTGAGAAGAGGATCGCAGCATTGGAGGGCGGCGTTGCGGCACTGGCAGTTGCCTCCGGCGCGGCAGCAGCAACCTATGTATTCCAGAACCTTGCTCATGCAGGTGACCACATCGTTGCGGCAAAGAACATCTACGGCGGAACATACAACCTTTTAGCGCACACACTTCCGGAGTACGGCGTGACAGCAACCTTCGTTGACCCGTTCAACTACGAGGAAGTTGAGAACGCGATCCAGGAGAACACAAAAGCGATCCATGTTGAGACACTCGGAAATCCGAACTCCGATGTCGTTGATATCGAGAAGCTGGCTTCCATCGCCCATGCACATAAGATCCCGCTGGTTGTCGACAATACGTTCGCGACTCCGTACCTTGTAAGACCGATCAAGTACGGCGCAGATATCGTATTCCATTCCGCGACAAAATTCATCGGCGGCCACGGAACCACGATCGGCGGTGTGATCATCGACAGCGGCAACTTTGACTGGGAAGCAAGCGGAAAGTTCCCGTCCTTAGTTGAGCCGAACCCGAGCTACCACGGTGTAAGCTTCGTAAAGGCAGCAGGAAGAGCTGCATTCGTCACAAAGATCCGCGCGATCTTACTTCGCGACACAGGCGCAACGATCTCCCCGTTTCACGCATTCATTTTCTTGCAGGGACTCGAGACACTGTCTCTCCGTGTAGAGCGCCATGTACAGAACGCCCTGAAGGTCGTTGAGTACTTAAACAACCATCCGCTTGTAGAAAAAGTAAACCATCCGTCCGTATCCGATGATCCGGAACAGCAGAGACTCTACAAGAAATACTTCCCGAACGGCGGCGGCTCCATCTTCACCTTCGAGATCAAAGGCGGCGCAGAGGCAGCGAAGAAGTTTATCGATAACCTCGAACTCTTCTCCTTACTTGCAAATGTTGCTGACGTGAAGTCTCTCGTGATCCATCCGGCATCTACGACCCACTCCCAGTTAAACGACGAGGAGTTGGCGGATCAGGGCATCAAGCAGAACACGATCCGTCTCTCCATCGGTACAGAGAACATCGACGACATCATCGAGGATCTGGACGAGGCGTTTAAGACATTACAGGAATAATCCCCCAACAGTTCAGCCGTGCGTCGAGCTGTGCTGGAAAAAATCCCCCTCAATTAACGAACGAATACAGGACAGCGGTCACTGCGTAGCAATATGTGTGACCGCTGTTCTGTTGTTGGACGGAAGTGGAATATATGTGGATGCCATGCTGCCGTCCCCAATATATAAATCTGTAACGGTCTGTGCCGTTGAACAGGCACAGAAAAAGCTTCGTAAGAAACTGCCTTAAGACAATTTTTTTGCGAAGCTTTTTTGTTTCGACATATAAAATACAATATAAAAAAGTCACAAAGCCGCAGATTTTATGACTGACACGGACCCTTCACACTGTTTAAGATCTCCTCAGCCGCCAGTCTGTGCTTTTCCTCCAGCTCATGTTTCTGATCCAGGATCGTCTGGATCGTGATTCCGTCTAAGTAGTCCATGATGACGCGGTTTAGACCTTCCCAGACCGGGAGCGTGTCGCAGGCGGAGCAGCGCTCGCAGGGGTTTGGAGTGTGCTCGAGGCAGGAGACCGGGGCGAGGCTGCCTTCAGTGGTCTGTAAGATCGCACCGACGGTGCATTCCGACGGGGATTTTGCGAGTTTGTATCCGCCCTGGTAGCCGCGGGTGGTGGAGAGCATTCCGGTCTTGTTTAAGAGTGGAACGATCTGCTCTAAATATTTTTTTGAGAGACCCTGGCGGGCGGCGATGTCCTTTAAGGAGATAAAGCCATCGTCGGCATGTTCAGCCAGGTCGATGACCATGCGCAGTGCATAACGACCTTTTGTAGATATTTTCATGATTATTTCACCAATTTCAACAGTGATCTGACAAGATGTGAGATGCTCAGATCACTGGACTTCCTAAAAAATGTTATAATTATGCCGATACGGAACAATTTTGCGATATTATTCTGTAGAAATACGCTCAGAGGGCATCCGCAGATGAAACAAACAAAGATTCCGCTCACATGCGGAATCCGGAACTGCTCTGATTATACTACAAAAAAGGTAGGCATTCAACCGACGTTTTGCTTTTTCTCAAGGTTGCCAGAAAAAAACACATGTGATAAAATAGAAGTAATCGTGGATCGAATCAGAAAGGAACCATAAATATTATGAAAAAGCTGGAAGATTATGTAGTAAGCATCCCGGATTTTCCGGAGCCGGGAATTATTTTCCGTGATATCACTTCAATTTTACAGGATTCGGACGGATTAAAGCTGTCGATTGATTCTCTCCTTGAGATGGTAAAAGACGTAGATTTCGATGTGGTCGTTGGAGCGGAGTCCAGAGGATTTATTTTTGGAACACCGGTTGCTTACGCGATGGGAAAAGCCTTTGTTCCAGCGAGAAAACCGGGAAAGCTTCCGAGAGAGACCGTTTCTATGGAGTACGCCTTGGAGTACGGCACAGGAACCATCGAGCTCCACAAGGATTCCATCAAGCCGGGCCAGAAGGTCGTGATCATCGATGACCTGATCGCGACAGGCGGAACCGTGGAAGCAATCGCAAAGCTTGTGGAAGAGCTTGGCGGAGAGGTCGTTAAGATCTGTTTTGTGATGGAGCTTGCGGGATTAAAGGGAAGAGATAAACTGCAGAAATATGATGTGGATTCTGCGATCATTTACGAGGGGAAATAAGCTCGTCAGACAGGTTTGAGAGAACATGGCAGCAATGCCGGGAAAGTAAAAAGGTAATGCCGCCAGGGAACGCTAAAAAAGCGGTCTGGCGGCATTTTTACGTCACTGGGCATCCGGAAGAAACTGCCTGTGGCGATGATACAAGGCGGAAAGTGAGAACCAGAAGGTACCGACGAAATGTTTCACGACTTCTGGAATGCCTGTTACCGTAAATAGAAAAGAGGATAAAAATGAGAGAGATCGTATTTAAAATGGAACGTCCGGGTCTTGTGGAGGTCGGACAGGAGGTGGACGTCAGCGAGTCCATCACACCGGTCAATGTGAACTACATGATCGAGCCGGCGGTGGCGATGTCGGGATTGTTCCGGTTTACGGAGAGACTGAAGAGCAAAAAGGGCATCGTGAAGGATATTATCCAGAATGACCGTGGGTATTATGTGACGGTGGAATTCGACGAGTGATCATGTAGAGGCCGGACTCTGTTTTCTGTGAAAAAACAGCAGAAACAGGAGATACATGGTGGATAAAAGAAGTATCTGCACTGCAGTCCGGAAAAAATCCGGGAGTCCTGCCGGAAGCGGAAGCGTTTCCGGAAAGAGCCGGAAGAGCCACAGGGCGCAAAGCAGGCAGAAAACAGGCTTTCCGATCAATATCCATGCGTTCCAGTCACATGGGACGATCCTTCGGAGCGCCAGAATATGGAGCAGGGCTAAAAGCATCTCACTCGCAAGCATCCCCCAGAGGCATGCGCGGATCCCAAACTCCGGGATCCCGAACCACACGAAGGCGATGCGGACGAGAAGGGAGATCAGATGGTGGAAAAAAGTGAGCTTTGTTTTTCCGAGACCATTTAAAATACTGCCAGACGAGGTGGCGAGATAGAGAAACGGGCAGAGCCAGGCGAGGATCTGAATGAAGGATCCGGCGTCCTGGCTTTTAAATATCTGTAAGCCAAGTGCTTCGCCGAAGACCGTGAAGACCCCAACGCAGAAGATCCCGAGATAGAGACTGTACCGGAAGGCCATGGAGATCCCGTCCGCGATTCCGGAATCGTTTCCGGCGGACTGATGCCTCGCGGTGACTGGCAACAGGACCACAGCCAGAGAGTTTACAAGGGCCGATGGAAAGAGGACAAAGGGCATTGCCATGCCTGTGAGCGTTCCATATGTACTGACGGCCTGGGAACGGGTGAGTCCGTAGACGGTCAGGCGCTCCGGGATCATGATCGTCTCCGCGCTTTGCAAAAGGTTCAGGATGAGACGGTTTGCCATGAGCGGAGCGGCGAGGGCAAGGAGGGCGGCCATGGGAGAGAACAGATTGCCTGAGAAATCTGAAATTCGTCCGGAATTCCCGAAAAGAGGATTTTTTATGGAACTTTGGCCAACACTGTATGATCTGCCTGTATTTTCGTGAAATTCATGAAATAAAAGAAAAAATATCAGCATAAACAATGCCGATCCGGCTTCCCCGGCAACCAGCCCGAATACGGCAAGTGACACTGTGACCGGAATCCGTTTCTCGATGCAGACAGACACCAGCAGAAATACCGTAAAGATCCGGATCATCTGTTCAAAAAGCTGGGCGGCAGCGGGGACGGAGACTTTTTCTTTTCCGTAATAGTACCCGCAGATGCAGGCATGGACGGAGGTACACGGAATCGCGAAGGCCATGACGGAGAGCAATGGGGCACACCGCGGTTCCATGAGGACGTGTTCCGCAAGAGGGACCGAGAAGTGCCGGATCACAAAGGCGGCGGCCAGAGACATGGCGAAAGATAAAGAAAAACCAGAGAGCAGCGTTCGCTTCGCATGGTCCGGGTCCGCCGCGGTAAAGCGGGAGATGGCGGTCTGGATCGACCCGGCGCAGAGGGAGAAAAAGATTCCGTAGACTGGGAAGATCATCTGGTAGATTCCGAGTCCCTCCGCACCGATCGTCCGGGAGAGAAAGATCCGGTAGAAAAATCCGAGGACCCGGGAAAGAAGTCCGGCGGCGGTGAGGAGAATGGTTCCAGTGATCAGTGGGTGAGTTTTATGGGATAAAGGCATGGGCAGCTCCGTTGAGGCAGAAGGATTCTGTTATATATATGTGGAAATAAGAGATGGATATGACGGCTGAAACCGCTGAAAATACGGGGATTTCCTAAATACTTAGCGAGTTACTGTGTATTTCTGAAAAAACATAAGATTACCGGTTGAAATTCCCAACCGGTTTCGTATATAATGTAGGATATCTGTGGCCTGTCCGCGCCTTTTTGGGAGCTGACTTTCGGGTCATGGCATAAAATAAATGGTAACAGTTCAGCCTTGCGGCGGTATAACAGCAAGACTGGATGATCAAGCTTTACAGAAAGGCGGAACAATGAAGAAAGTAATCTATCTCGACAATGCGGCTACGACAAAGGTACGTCCGGAAGTCGTGGAAGCCATGCTGCCGTTTTATACAGAATATTACGGAAACCCTTCTGCGGTATATGAGTTTTCCACACCGTGTAAGGAAGCGCTCGCAAAGGCAAGAGAGACGGTCGCAAATTCTCTCGGCGCAAAGGACAATGAGATCTACTTTACAAACGGCGGTTCCGAGTCCGACAACTGGGCTCTGATCGCGACTGCGGAGGCTTACGCGTCCAAAGGAAAACACATCATCACAACAAAGATCGAGCACCACGCGATCCTTCACACCTGTGAGTATCTCGAGAAGCGCGGCTATGAGATCACCTACCTCCCGGTAGACGAGTACGGCTCCGTTTCCATCGACGAGTTGAAGAAAGCAATCCGCCCGGATACGATCCTGATCTCTGTGATGTTCGCCAACAACGAGATCGGAACGATCCAGCCGATCAGGGAGATCGGTGAGATTGCCCATGAGAACGGGATCATCTTCCACACAGACGCGGTTCAGGCATTCTGCCATGAGCCGATCAATGTGGATGAGTACCATATCGACATGTTAAGCGCCAGTGGCCACAAGTTCCACGGACCGAAGGGAGTCGGCTTCCTCTACATCAGAAAAGGCTTAAAGCTCCGCTCCTTCATCCATGGCGGTGCCCAGGAAAGAAAACGCCGTGCCGGAACTGAGAACGTGCCGGGAATCGTCGGTCTCGGGAAAGCTGTCGAGATCGGGATGGCAGAGCTTGAGAATAATAAGAAGAAAGAGACAGAGCTCCGTGATTACCTGATCGGACGTGTCATGGACGAGATCCCGTACACACGATTAAACGGTCACCGCACGAACCGTCTCTCCAACAACGCAAACTTCGCGTTCCAGTTCATCGAGGGTGAGTCCTTACTCATCATGCTGGACATGGACGGAATCTGCGGATCCAGCGGCTCCGCATGCACATCCGGTTCCCTGGATCCGTCCCATGTGCTCTTAGCTATCGGACTTCCGCACGAGATCGCGCACGGATCCTTACGTCTTACCTTAAGCGAGGAGACAACGAAGGAAGAGATCGACCATACTGTAGACTGCCTTAAGAAGATCGTGGAGAAGCTTCGCGCAATGTCCCCACTCTATGAGGATTTCATTAAGAAGAACAGAAAGTAAGAGGAAAAATAATGTATTCAGAGAAAGTAATGGACCATTTCCAGCACCCAAGAAACATGGGAGAAATTGAGGACGCCAGCGGCGTAGGTACTGTCGGAAACGCAAAATGCGGCGATATCATGAGAATCTATCTCGATATCGATGACGAGAGTCACATCATCCGTGACTGCAAGTTCAAAACCTTCGGCTGCGGCGCTGCAGTTGCTACAAGCAGCATGGCGACAGAGATGGTAATGGGAAAGACGATCGAGGAAGCGATGGAAGTAACCAATAAGGCAGTTATGGAAGCACTTGATGGACTTCCGCCGGTAAAGGTTCACTGCTCCCTGCTTGCAGAGGAAGCGATCCATGCAGCACTCTGGGATTATGCAGAAAAGCACCATATCGAGATCAAAGGCTTACAGAAGCCGGTGTCCGATATCAGTGAGCATGAAGAGGACGAGGAATATTAATGAAGAAAAAAGTCGTGGTAGGAATGTCCGGAGGCGTGGATTCATCGGTTGCTGCCTGCCTTTTAAAGGAACAGGGATACGACGTGATCGGGGTCACCATGCAGATCTGGCAGGAAGAGGATTCCTGTACCGTTGAGGAAAACGGCGGATGCTGCGGACTCAGTGCGGTGGAGGATGCGAGACGTGTCGCGTGGACACTTGGAATTCCCTACTATGTTATGAACTTCCGGAAAGAATTCCAGAAGAATGTCATTGATTATTTTGTTGCGGAGTATCTGCACGGACGGACACCGAATCCGTGCATTGCCTGCAACCGCTATGTAAAATGGGAGGCGCTTTTGGAGCGCAGCCTGGAGATCGGTGCTGATTATATTGCGACCGGTCACTATGCCCGGATCAGCCAGCTGCCGAACGGACGTTACACGATCCGCAATTCCGTGACGGCGGCGAAGGACCAGACCTACGCGCTCTACAACCTGACCCAGTTCCAGCTTTCCAAGACGTTGATGCCCATCGGTGATTACGCGAAGGATGAGGTGCGAAAGATCGCCGAGGACCGTGGTCTCACCGTGGCAAAGAAGAAGGACAGCATGGAGATCTGCTTTGTGCCGGATAACGATTATGCCGGATTTATCGAGCGCGAGGCGTCCGATGTTCCGGGATGCGGAAACTTTGTGGACAAAAACGGCGTGATCCTCGGAAAACATAAGGGAATCACCCACTACACCGTCGGACAGAGAAAGGGCTTGAACCTTGCGATGGGACATCCGGTGTTTGTCACAGGAATCCGCCCGGAGACGAACGAGGTTGTGATCGGCGAGGGGAATGATGTGTTTTCCGATCATCTGATCTGCAGGGATGTGAACTGGATGGCGATCGACGGTCTTCATGGAGAGGAGAAAGAGGTTCTCGCGAAGATCCGCTACAGCCACAAGGGATCCCCTTGTATCATCAGGGAACTCCCGGATGGAACGGTGGAGTGCCAGTTTAAGAAACCGCAGCGTGCGATCACGCCGGGACAGGCAGTTGTATTTTATGAGGATGAATGCGTAGTCGGAGGAGGAACGATCCTATGAGCAGGATGAAAAAGGGAAACGGACTCCTCCGATTCCTTGTCTTTGCAGCCCTTTTTGCTCTGGTGCTTACCGGATGCAATGGGGCGAGGAAATATGAGGCAGTGGATCTGAGCAGTGAGACGGCGGCGGGGGCTGAAATGTCCGGGAATGGTGCAGACCTGGTGGCAGAAAGCACGGATACAGGAGCTTCCGGGTCCGGGGATGCGGACGTGCAGGTGCTCGGAGAAGCTGCCGGGGAACCGCTAAGCGCAGATCCAGAGGGTGGTGATGTGGCTTCTGAGAGTTCAGAACTGGCGGAAGCAGCTTCAGAATCAGAAGAACTGTCCTCAGAGATGTCCGAGGCAGAGAGCGTTGAGGCCGCGAGAGAGGCGGCTGCGGCGGCGTACACAGCGGCTGCGAGCGATGATGCTGAGACTGCGCCGGAGATCCCGTTTAACGGTCACACCGTTGCCATCGACGCGGGACATCAGGCAAAGGCGAACACCTCAAAAGAGCCTATCGGCCCGTCATCCACGACCATGAAGGCAAAGATGCCGGAAGGCGCGGTGGGGACATCCAGCGGAGTCCCGGAGTACGAGGTGACGCTGACAGTGGCGAAAAAGCTGGAAAAAGAGCTTATAAACCGCGGCTATCATGTCGTCATGATCCGCACGAGCCATGATGTGAATATGAGCAGCGCGGAGCGGTCTGTGGCGGCAAACAAGAGCGGAGCGGATATCCTGATCCGTCTTCATGCCGGTACTATGGATAACTCCAGCGTCTACGGCGCACTGTCCACCTGCATGACGTCCCAGAATCCTTATAACGCCAGTCTTCACGACAAGAGCTATAATCTTTCCAAGAAGATCGTTGACACCGTCTGCGGCACCACAGGCACGAAAAACCGCGGCGTCCAGGAGACGGACAGCTCCTCCGATATCAACTGGTGCGAGATTCCGGTCTGTGTGTTTGAAATGGGATTTTTAAGCAATCCGGATGAGGATACCTGGCTGCAGGATGACGGTTACCAGGGGAAAATCGCGAGCGGGATCGCCGGAGCAGTGGATGCTTATTTTGCGGAGGGGAATTAGTGGATTGATGCCTGCTGGCTTCTTGTTTTCATGTGCATGAAAACAAGAAGCATTTGGCGTTCGCCTAATATCAGTTCTCATTTAAAAATGTTTATGCAGGCAAGCTTGCAAAGCATTTTGAGATGAAAACCGACGCACGAGCAAGCTGGTGAAAATTATTTTGTAATTTCTCTATACAAATCTGAAAAAATATGTATAATAATATGTAGTCTGCCTTTTTTAAAGAGGCAGACATCCTGGAGACGTAGCGAAGCGGCCGTAACGCGGCGCACTCGAAATCGTGGTCGCTACTCGGTAGCTCCCTGTCCGGAATCCCTTGATTTTACGGGGTTTTTCGGGTATTCTTAACTTAATATTTTTGCTTGTTCTCCCCATCAGTTCTCCCCGTTTTCTGAGGTGCTGATGTTGAGATAAATACGGAGACGTATCGAAGTGGTCATAACGGGACTGACTCGAAATCAGTTGATCCGCAAGGGTCCGTGGGTTCGAATCCCACCGTCTCCGCCAGAAATCACGCCAGTAGTCGGTTTTTCCGACTGCTGGCTTTTCTTTTTCAGTTCTGTGCAAAGCCCAAGCCATTGAGCATTGCGTCAGCCGAAGTCAGCTTCGAGCTGTAATCCAGATGTGCGTAAATGTTCGCCGTAGTTGAGAAGTCGCTGTGACCAAGCCATTCCTGAATCTGCTTCATGGGAACACCATTTGCCAGAAGCAGCGAGGCGCAGCTATGTCGGAGATCGTGATACCTGATCTGTCTCATCCCTTTCGCCTTGAGCAGCTTCGGAAAACTCTCTGTGACATAGTGAGGCTTGATCAGATCGCCAATCTCATTGACACATACATACTCAAGATAGTCCTTGATGTAGCTGCGTCCGCACAAGCGGCGGTTTTCCTGTTGTTCTTCTTTCAGCGTAAGAAGTCTTTCCCGCATGAACGGAACAAGAGGCAGTGTCCTCATACTCGATTTGGTCTTTGTGGTGTCCGACGCAACCAGAACGCGCTTGCCGTCGAGATCACAGGAAGTAACCGTATGACGAATGGTGATGGTGTTCTGGTCAAAGTCGATGGCATCCCATTTCAGACCGATTGCTTCACTCCGGCGCAGACCGTAGAACGCACCGAACAGAATCGGAAACTCAAGTTTGCTTCCTTTTGCAGCCTCGAAAAGAGCGTTGACCTCATCGGCATCATAGAAACTGCCGACGTAGCGGTCTTTCTTCGGACGCTCAACCTTATCCGCCGGGTTTACATCAATCAGGTCAATCTTCACGGCATACTTGAGTGCCTTGTGAATGTTGGCGTGATAATGAATGACCGAGGACGGGCTGACACGCTCAAGCTCACTCAGGTAAAACTCCTGAATGTCTTTTGCGGTCAGGTTCTTGAGCGTCACTTCCTTTTCGCGGAAGTACGGTGCTACAATCTTTTTAACCGTAGTCGAGTATGAAGCGAATGTCGGGACTGCAACCGAGCTTTTGATGATGTCGAGCCACTTTTCCATATAGTCCGCGAACAGAATGTCTCCGTTCATGACCTTCGGCTCTTCGGGATTGAAATTGCGTCGTGCGTCCATCAGGATTGCTTCGGCGCGTTTTTTGTTTCCCTTCACAGTAAGCCCGGTGGAAATCCACTTGGTCTTTCTTTTTCCGAGAGAATCGGTGTAGTTCAACACGGCGTAGTAATATCCGCTTTTTTCGCGGAGATGTCCTGCTACCATAATTATCCTCCTTCTTTGTAGCAGAGACACCTACCTGATACCGTGCTTCTATTATACCAGAACCGGGTTCGAATTGGAGGACCTCTGCCGAACATTTTTTGTAAACAAATTGAGTCCAAGCATTACGCCGTGACTGCTTCTCCGCAACCGATGCAGAGAAACGTGAAAAGATGAGCCTTCGGAATACGATAGGCTCTGCCGACTTTGAGACAACAGATTTTGCCTTCCCGCAGGATGCGGTAGCCGGTCTTTGTGCTGATGCTGAGTATTTCGCACATCTGCTCAATGCTCATCACATCGGGATAGTCTTTCAGCATGAGCTTGTAGGCATCGCGCTGAGAAATGGTTGATGCGGTATTCACCCGTCTCACCTCCACAAGATTTGTTTTTGCCTTATCAGCAAAAGGATAGGCAGCAGTCCTTTTTGAGTAGACTGCTGCCCATAGTTTTTGATGATAAAGCCCTTTCGGGCGTTTTCATGTTGTTTATCCTTCCGGCATATTTGCAGCTCGCGCCCCTGCCGAATAGGGAATGCTGCGGACTACCAATGGTCAATCGGTATCATGGGACTCTCACCCCTCCGAGGATCGCTCCGAGCCGCCCCTTCAAAGAAAAGACGGAAGTATCATTATACCCGGCATCTGCATCGTCGCAAGCAGCCGCACCACACGGCTGTTATAGCTCTCCGGAGGTCGCTCACTCCCTTGCGGGAGGTCCTGGCGTCGGAAGCTGTGTTGCTTCGCAGAAGCGGAAAGATCCGCAGCACTGAACTATTCAGTTTTCAAGGAGCAGTGAAGAGTGATTTGCCTCTCTTCACCATCCCACGGACAAAAAAGCAGCTAATGTAAGGTATATCATCAAAATTTTTTGAAAAAGTATTTTGCTTTCTTCATGATTAGTGTCGCAGCATTGTAAACACTTTGCCGCTGCATATTGTTGGCAGCAGCATAATCAATTTTTGACTGTCCACCGATGATGCAATTCAGGTAGATGTCAAGTTGCCTCGGCGTAAGCGTTGCACGAAACTCCTTTTCTGACATCCAGAACATAACGCTTTCCTCCATGCTGGAAGAATCAATCAACCAGTATGGTTCTAAATCCTCACAACCCTCATAGCTGACATAGCTTAAGGACAGCACACTTGCCCGTTCTTCGGCTGTTTTGCCTTCAGTTCCGGAAATGGGAACTCCTTGCTTTGAGCGGCGCAGTCTTTTTTCCTCTGCGCGGAGGATTCGCATGACCTTACGGTCAACCTCCGTCACTTCGCCGGTGATTTTCACGCGCACCATGCACTTTCCGTCCTCCGTAGTCCAGAGGTCGTAGTCGAACTCGATAGGGGTCTTAGGTGTTTTCATTGTTCATCCTTTCCGCTGCGCGGGAGCAGCGGGAAGGGTGAAGACAGAAAAAGAGCCGCATGACGGTGAGGTTTGAATCCCATGCCGATAAAACAGAGTAATTACACTCTGTCTCATGCGGCATTAGGATGACTTCACCTATCAGGCGGCTCCACAGCTCAGCTATGACATATATTTTATTTTAGAACAGAGGCTTGTCCTCTGGTTCTTACTCGGTACTTACTTGGTACGCGGTCGCAGTCTTCTCATGTTCAGCACATCAAAGACGGTGATCCGCCCGCATTTCTTGCACTTGGATTCTACATGACCTCTCGTGTCCTCGTAGACAGCAATGGCATTATGCTGACAATACGGACATTTCAGGTATCGAGGCTTCTGCTGGGAAATGGCAACTCTTGCCCTGTGGATTTTTTCGATCAGCTCCGGCGTCGGTTCCTGAACCCGAATGGATGCTCTCTTCATTACCACACCTCCAATGGATCAACATACTCACTGAATGGACGATCTACCATGTAGCCGAGCTGACGAAGGCGGATAGACGCTGTTGTCTTGGAGACACCGAACAACCGGCAGAAAAGGCGCAGCGTTAAGTGATCACCATACGAATACCTCCCCTCGTAATTGATCAGCGGCGTTTCTGCAAACCGACGCATTGCCAGGTCAACCTCTTTTTGAGGAAGCAGGATCGCCGCGCCCAAGACATTTGCTTGCCACTCGTTCCAGTCCTCGCGGGTTTTCAGCTCTCGCGGCGTATAGGCTGTCCGTGCGGAGTATTTCATTTCGCAGGATGTCTTTACCTCTTCCGATTCCAGTTGGAAGAGAATCTGATGAGCGCACTCGTGGGCAAGGGTAAATCTACGCTTGGCACAGAGCCGCTGCACATTGCCGGATCGAATGAAGCTCTCATCCAAGATAATCTGATTACGCTTCAAAGCCAGTGTGCGCGTAATACCAAGCTCCGTGATCTTGTACTCGGTGTCGGCATAGGCAGTGACACCGCAGATGCTTCCGTCCGGCGAGAGACGGGCGAATGATACGCGAAGACCGAGATAATTCTTTGCAAACTGATCAATGGGTGTTGGCAAAGCTGATCGGTCGGGCTTGTCAGCCTCATCCCCGAAAAAGAACCGGTTGAAGTCCTTCGTTGTTGAGGCTGCAATTTCTTCAAGTTGGCGCTGGGATAAAATCATGAGCAGTTGTCCTCCTTTGCTTCGACAAACCACTTATTACCTTCATGAAAGAGAAACGACTCCTTTCCTCTGATCATGACCGTGTAACGGATGCCGCCACCCCCAACCTTGTTGGAGCTGGCGCGGCATTTGTACTTGAGCTGTTCGATCTGAAAAACCCTTCCGTCCTTCCATCGGATCAGCATCGGGATGATTGTTCCCTCTTCATCGACATCCAGATTGACTCTGACGTAGGCTTTTCTGCATTGTAAATTGTTCATAAGCGTCCTCCGTTCCTAAAAAAGTTGCCTGTTTCCGACACGAATTTCGCCAAGAATGTTGACACACGCTCTGTTCGTGTGGTATCATGTTCACGAACGAGATGTTCGTGTAGGCACAGTATAGCACGAACACGATGTTCACGTCAATGGAATTAACGAAAGTTCTGTTCGTGTTCGCAGAAAATTTTAGAAAGAGGTGCCTTATGGGATTCAAAGACAGGCTGAGAGAAAAGAGAGTGGAAGCAAACCTGACACAAGCCGCTCTTGCAGAAAAAGTCTCTGTTACTGCGAGGACAATTCAAAATTACGAGCTGGGCAGTCGAAAGCCAACAAAATATGAAGTTGTGAAGAAAATCGCTGAGGCTCTGAATACAACGCCGGAATATCTTCTCGGCAACAGCGGAATGCTCGTCCTTGCCGCACAGGAACAGGGCGGCGCAAAGGCAGCACGGGAAATTGACGAGCTGGTGAGCGAGGTTTCCGGTATGTTTGCAGGAGGCAGTCTCAGTGAAGACGCGCTGGACGGTGCGATGCAGGCTCTCACCAGAGCCTACTGGATTGCAAAAGAAAAGAACAAGAAATACACGCCGAAAAAGTACCGGAAAGAACAGACGGAAGAGTAAGTCCGGTTTTTGGTACAGGCTGTTTGATATAATGGTTATCCCCGAAGGGAGGTGGCGCGATGAACGCCGAACAACTATCAAAAGTCGGCAGCGATCTCGTCCAACGCTGTGGCACAAGAGATCCTTTCCAGATTGCAAACGCGCTGGGTATCAATGTCATGGACGATTGCGAAAATCTCGGATCACTCAAGGGTATGTACTGCATCGTCAAAAGAAACCGCTTCATCTTTCTCAACAAGGATTTGAGTCCTCAAATGAAGCGGATTGTCTGCGCCCATGAGATCGGTCACGACCGGCTGCACCGTGCGCTTGCAAAAAAACATGGCTTGCAGGAGTTTGTGCTGTATGATATGGCAACGAAGCCGGAGTACGAGGCAAACATCGTTGCAGCAGAGATCCTTCTTGATTCCGATGAAATCCTCGAATACATCTACGACTACGGGTACACCTCGGAGCAGATTGCGCGGGCAATGCACACAGACATCAACTTGGTTGCTTTGAAAATCGCGCATCTGGCAGAAACCGGGCATAAACTTCGTCGGATGGAGTACCGCAGCAGCTTTTTGAAATGAAGGAGGTCAGTATGACGAAAAGCGATGTCATGAAAGAGTTCCTAAAGAAGACCGTCATTCCGGTTGTGGTTGCGCTGTTTTTGTTTTCGATGTTCAGCCGTATTTTCGTCGAAAACGGAGCGCCCGATTATTTCCTGATCTGGCTTGCTTGCGGAGTGCCTTTTGGCATTGGGAAGATGTTCACGCTGATTCCGATTGGCTTTGGCATTTCCGGGACAGTAGGTGTTGTCGCACTCAACCTTGTCCTTGGCGGTCTGATCGGCGGCGTAATTCTGATCTGGAAGCTGGCAGTTGCCCTCTGGTATCTGCCCCTGACCATATACAGACTTGTGACTTGAGAAAAGAGGAAAAAACATGAGCAAGAAACTTGTAGCATATTTTTCTGCGTCCGGCGTGACCGCGAAGGTTGCCGAGACGCTGGCGGAGGCAATCGGCGCGGACATCTTTGAGATTGAGCCGAAGGTGCCTTACACGGAAGCTGATCTGAACTGGATGGACAAGAAAGCCCGTAGCACGATTGAGATGAGCGATCCTGCCTCCCGTCCTGAGATTGCCGTCAAGCGGGACAACATGAAGGACTACGATACCATCTTTGTGGGCTTCCCGATCTGGTGGTATGTCGCGCCGACGATTATCAATACGTTCCTTGAGAGCTATGATTTGACCGGCAAGACGATCATCCCGTTTGCAACCTCCGGAGGAAGCGACATTGGCAAGACGAACGAACGCCTTGCGCCGAGCTGCAAAGGCGCAAAGCTGATGGACGGCAAGGTTTTCAAGGGTAGCGTCGGGCATCAGGAGCTTGCGGCGTGGGTTGAAGGACTTGGACTTTAAGGGGCAGACAACTCGGAATTTGTGGAGGTACTTTATGAACGAGAGAGAAAAAATTATCCGATTATGGTTTGATATGTGGATTAAGAAAGCAGATTTAGGAATTGACAATATTTTTACAGATGATGTTGTATATACTGAGAGTTGGAGTCCTAAATATGAAAACCGCAAAACGGTAAAGCACTGGTTTGACGAATGGAATACACGCGGAAGTGTTCTTGTCTGGGAGATTAAGCAATTTTTTCATCAAGGCAATCAAACAATCGTGGAGTGGTATTTTAAAAGCAAAATGAATAATGGAAATGTTGAAGAATTTGACGGAATATCTTTAATTGTATGGACACAGGATAACAAAATAAAATCATTAAAAGAGTTTGGTTGCAATCTTCATAATTACAATCCATATCGAGATAGTGATATTCCCGTATTTCGAGAAGAAAAAGCAAATTGGTTTTGAGAGGACTATAAATTCCAGTTTAACGAACAGGAGATGATGATCGCATGAAAATCCTACATGAACTTTCTTGGCTATGGGAAACGCTGGGCATTGCGCTTGTTGCTGCGGCTGTCTGCATGGCTTGCGCTGCGCTGATTGGCAAGGCAGCGAAGAAGAAGCTCGACAAAAAGGTGTTGGCGGTCGTAGGGGCAGCGGCATTTGTGGGCGCGATTCTGGCGGTCATTCTGATCGCCCGGACACCGATGCCGCTTTGATAGGACGGAGAACTTGATTGGCAGCGCATAAGCTCCTGCTTTTATACATTGCGGGAAGGAGGACAGCCGAAAATGAAAGACAAAACCTATATCGCAATCGACCTGAAATCTTTCTACGCCTCCGTGGAGTGCCGGGAGCGCGGCTTAGATCCTCTGGACACAAATCTCGTTGTCGCGGATGAGAGCCGGACGGACAAGACCATCTGCCTTGCCGTTACACCCTCTCTCAAGAGCTACGGTATCTCCGGACGCGGACGGCTGTTTGAAGTCAAGCAGCGCGTGAAGGAAGCGAATGCCGGACGGCTGCACGACGCACCGGGACGCAGACTGGACGGCACATCGCACTTCTTCTCAGAGCTGCAAGCAGACCCGTCTCTGGCGATTGACTTCATCATTGCGCCGCCTCGGATGGCGTACTACATGGAGTACAGCACCCGCATCTATCAGGTTTATCTCAAGTATATTGCCCCGGAAGATATTGTGGTCTACTCCATCGACGAGGTGTTCATGGACGTGACGGACTACCTGAATACTTACAAGCTCTCGGCACATGACCTCGCCATGAAGATCATCCTCGATGTGCTTGAAACAACCGGCATCACAGCAACCGCAGGAATTGGCACGAATCTTTTCCTCTGCAAAGTGGCAATGGACATTGTGGCGAAGCACATCCCCGCCGACAAGAACGGCGTCCGAATAGCTGAACTGGATGAGATGAAATTCCGGCGCGAGCTTTGGACGCATCAGCCGCTCACGGATTTCTGGCGCGTAGGTCGAGGCATTGCCAAGAAACTTGAGCAGAACGGGATGTTCACCATGGGCGATGTTGCCCTCTGTTCTGAACGGAACGAAGACCTACTCTATAAACTCTTCGGCAAGAACGCAGAATTGCTCATCGACCATGCGTGGGGCTGGGAGCCGACCACCATTGAGGCAATCAAGGCATACCGTCCCAGCTCCAACAGCATCAGCTCCGGTCAGGTATTGCACTGTCCCTATGAGCCGCAGAAAGCGAAGTTGGTTGTGCGGGAAATGACGGACTTGCTTGTGCTGGATTTGGTGGACAAGGGGCTTGTCACCGACCAGATGGTTCTCACAGTTGGCTACGATATTGAGAACCTGACCGATCCGGCACGACGGGCAAAGTATCACGGCGCGATTGAGAAAGACCCCTACGGACGGGAGATTCCCAAACAGGCACACGGCTCTACTAATCTCGACGGTCACACATCATCTACGCGCAAAATAATGTGTGCTGTGTCAGAACTCTTTGACCGGATCGTGGACAAGAATCTGCTTGTCCGCCGTATGTATGTTGTGGCAAATCATGTCCTGCCGGAAGCGGACGCGCCGAAGAAAAATGACGGTGCTGTCCAGCTTGACCTCTTCACCGACTATGCCGCAGAAGAGGAAAAACAGAAAGCCGAAGACGCCGCATTGGAGCGTGAGAGGAAAATACAAGCCGCCACGCTTGCGATCAAAAAGAAGTATGGAAAGAACGCCATCCTCAAGGCGATGAATCTTGAAGAAGGCGCAACCGCGAAAGACCGTAATGCGCAGATCGGCGGGCATAAGGCATAGAGGATCAAACTAATCGGAATTTTCCTTTATTCAGACATACAAACTGTTGACAATAAAGCTCCTATATAGTATGATTTTATAAACTACTATATAGGAGCTTTTGCATGAAAACAAATGGAGGATTTCTTGTCACCAAAATAAAACAGCTTGGTGACCGGATTTTTGAGAAGATTCTCAGCGAAAAAAATATCGATGCGTTTAATGGAGCCCAGGGGCGCATTCTTTATGTGCTGTGGCAGGAGGATGGAATCTCGATCAGATCACTCTCGACTAAATGCGGATTAGCGATAACTTCTCTTACGACGATGCTGGAAAGAATGGAAAATCAAGGACTGATAAGCCGTGTTCAGTCTGAAACGGACAAAAGGAAAACCCTCCTGTTTCTGACCGAGAAAGCACATACCTTAAAGGGCGAGTACGATTCTGTATCTGATGAGATGGACAGCATTTACTACAAGGGTTTTTCAGAGGAAGAAATTACCCGGTTTGAGGAATGCCTCGACCGCATCAGAAAGAATCTTGAGGAGTGGCAGAAGTCATGAGTATTTGTATCAAAGATCAGATTCAGAACATGAATCTCGTCATCGGCTGCACAGTGGGGTGTGCATATTGCTATGCCCGCAACAATGTGAAACGCTGGCATATGATCGATGACTTCGCTGATCCTGAGTTCTTTCCGGGTAAGCTCAAGATGATGGAAAAGAAACGTCCACAAAACTTTCTTCTTACCGGCATGAGCGATCTCTCCGGATGGAAGCCGGAATGGAGAGACGAGGTATTTGCAAAGATCCGTGAAAATCCACAGCATCAGTTCCTGTTCCTTACCAAGCGCCCCGATCTGCTGGATTTTGATACCGATCTGGAAAACGCATGGTTTGGCGTTACGGTGACGAGGAAAGCCGAACTGTGGCGTATCGACGC
>NZ_WQPW01000107.1:0-1779 GCF_018785465.1 Clostridium sp. MCC328 | reverse complement strand
TGCCTCTGTGTATCCAGGCAGCTTTTCGGTTTCACTGACGATTTTGCGTAGGCCACTTCCACGGCGTTCCATGTACTTCATGCGGTGGAACAGGTCAGCAATCACAGGGTTTCGCCGCATGGAACGGATACTGTAAATATCGGATTCCTGAATTGAGCCGCCGCCAAACATACCGCCCGGAGATGTGATTTCCACCCGATCATCAAACATATCAATATGGATTTCGCTGCCAAGCACAATATAATCACGATGGATAAGCGCATTGACAAGAGCCTCTGTCACAGCTCGTTCAGCATAATCCGGCTTGTCTACCCGATACTGTGCCTCTTTGACAAAACGGACTTTGGAATTATTGCGAATAAATTCACTGCCGCTTTTCAGTAGATAAATCAGATTCCCTTCGTATTCTTTATCGTCCAATGCATCATCAAAGATAGAGCCTTTTTCCAAGCCATTCCACCGGGTACAGAACATACGGGAGTTAGTGTGATTCGTTCTTTGATTAAGCGGCTGATCGCTTCAGCATCCTTTTGAACATCGGACAAGCCGATAGGCTCCCGGTCATCGGAGACTCCGAAAAACAGAGTGCCGCCGATTCCATTGGAAAAGGCACTGACACTTTTTTAACCAGCTTTTTGGCTTTTTTGTTTCGAGAGCAACTTTGAAATCACATTCTGTTGCTTCAGCAATGAGCTGTTCTATCATAGAAATCCCTCCTTTGAGGTTGTAGAATGTTCTTTTTTATTATACCTAGCGGAGAAAGTTATTGCAACGATAGAAGCAAAGAGTTCAGCGAAAACAAAAATATTTATGAGAGGAGGTCCTTCTATTATGGTAATTACAAGAATCATGCCGCTTCGCCAGCAGAAACTCCGCATCGGCGGTCCGGCTGTCACAGCCATAGCCGGTAATCAGTTTTCCGTTGTCGGTCTTTTGCGGATTTGCCACATAATCAATAATATCGCTGATTGCCTGACTCTCAGTGCGCCCCTTGCCGATATGCAGGGGCATGATGCGTGTGGTTGCCATAGATGGAGCCTCCTTTCTCATAAGCAGAGAAGATATTTTCTGATTTTTCATGGGGATTGACATATTTTCTAAAGTTGCATATAATAATAGTACAAGGTAGGCAACGGCGTGTGTCTGCCAAAGCGTTGAAGCATAATAGCGTACCGGAATGCCTTGTTATGCAGAGCTTTCAGTAGGGGTTGTGCAGTAACCTCAAACCGGAGTAGGCTGCAAGCCGAAAGAAAATGCTCAAAGCCGCCTTGCATTGCAGGGCGGCTTTCTTTATGTGGACAGAGAGGTTTTATGGATAAATTACAAAAGTGTGCAAAAGCATTTGAAAATTTGTTGGAGATACAATATCGGATCATTATTGGCCGAAAGGGAAAAACCGTAGAGTTGGTGATTGGCTTCTCCAAACTGGACTTTCATCATTTGATGGGTCTTGGAAAACTGAAAGATTTGCGGATCGCAAAACAAAATCGTGGTTCTGTATTTGATGAAATCATAACCGGAATCATGACATTGCGCCGAAGCGTCCCTTTTTTCGTCCTTTATGATTCGTTTTCCGCAATGGTACGCCGCAAAAGATTCATTTCGGCTTCATAGCCGTAATCTTCTTTTTCGCTGCTCTCCTTTGCCAATTCCAACGCCTGACGGCATAGATCCAAACCGGCTTTCTTTTCCCTGCGGTCGCCGATACCCAAAAGCTTGCAGCGCGCCAAGCGCATTTTGCATTTCACACTGCCCAATTTCTCGCCAGTTTCATAGCAG
>NZ_WQPW01000106.1:0-1446 GCF_018785465.1 Clostridium sp. MCC328 | reverse complement strand
TCGTGAATGCTTTGCCCAACGGGGCAATCGAACGAGAAGCCCCCACTTCAAGCGTGAGCTAAGTGGTGGGAGTATGTCACATATCACAAAAAATTCACATACCTCCCTTGACATTGAATATTTGATATGTTACATTACATATAGAACAGTGAGGTGGTGAATATGTCATTGACAAAGAGAGATTATTATGATGTGCTGGGCATCTCGAGAGACGCGGATGCTGCGGCAATTAAACGTGCATATAGAAAATTGGCAAAGAAGTATCATCCGGACTCCAATCCTGGCGATAAGACGGCGGAGCAGATGTTTAAGGATGTAAATGAGGCTTACGACGTTTTGAGTGATCCGAAGAAGAAGAAGCTTTACGACCAGTTCGGACATGCTGCTTTTGATGAGACGGCAGGTTACGGACAGGGCGCCGGAGCAGGTGCCGGTGGTTTTGGCGGATTTGGTGGTTTTGGCGGCTTCGAAAATGGTGCCGGAGGAGCATACCGGTCCGGATCCTTCCGTTCCGGGGATGGAACGTATCATGAGTTCCATTTTGAGGGCGGCGACGGGGATGATATCTTCGGCGATCTGTTTGGAAATATGTTTGGCGGCAAAGGAAGGTCTGGCAGCGGAAAGAGTGCTGGACATGACGGATTCGGTGGCTCCTCTGGTTTCCGCGGCGCGTCAGGCTTTGGCGGTTCCGGCTTCCATGGCTTTGGCGGCGGAAATGGATTTTCCGGTTCTGGATTCTCTGATCGGGGCAACGATCTGAACGCGGAGGTCCAGATAACCTTCGATGAAGCCGTTCATGGCTGCGAAAAGACCATCACGATCCAGAATCCGAACCAGCCGGGCAGCAGGCCGCAGACGTTGAAGGTTAAGATTCCGGCAGGTATCGAGACCGGAAAGAGCATCCGCCTTGCCGGAAAAGGAATGCCGGGAACCGGCGGTGGTGCCGCAGGTGATCTGCTTCTCAAGATCACAGTCGGCGAGAAGCCGGGCTGGACGAGAAAAGGCATGGACGTTTACACCGATGTGGAAGTTCCGTTCACGACAGCCGTCTTCGGCGGTGAGACTCTTGTCCACACGTTATATGGCGATGTGGTCTGCAAGATCAAAGCCGGAACCCGCTCAGGCACAAAGATCCGTCTTCGCGGCAAAGGTATCGTCTCCTTAAAAGACCCGTCACTCCACGGTGACCAGTATGCCGTCGTAAGAATCCAGGTTCCGGATGACTTAAGCCCGGAGGCAAAGCAGAAGCTTAAGGAGTTTGAGGAGATCTGCAGGCGGGATGGGAGATTCCATGCGGCATAAATAAAGAAAAATAAAAGATTCGGGATTCCACCATGCATGGATGGTCTCCCGGATCTTTTTGATGAAGTGCGCCCGGCGGCGCACGTTTCTAGCGGGTGCAAGTCCCGAATCCGCCCGGTAGTGGGAAGGATATAGCCGAAGGTA
>NZ_WQPW01000010.1:0-13364 GCF_018785465.1 Clostridium sp. MCC328 | reverse complement strand
TACTACCAATCTCTGGGCCTGGCTGCATAGGAAATGATATCTTTGAGATAAATGTGTCAACCAATATTGACAATATCAATGCTTTACATCCCTTGCAATAAGCAACTTTATTTGCTATGCCACGCAAATGACTAATAACAAATCGATCCATCTTAGAAAATGGCTTATAACTTACATATAGTTCATCTGCTTTTTTTGAAACCCTGAATACAAAATTTGTGCCCGAAATCTTTTGTGTTCCTGTACTCCCATCAAATTCTGTGATCGTTCCTAAAATCGGAGCACATTCAAGCCAATTCTGTGTGGAGCCACTAATAGTGAATTCAATTGTATTGTTTTGAATCTGTTCATTTATGCGGTTACCGCCATTAGGAAGTCCTCGCCCTCCCATTCTGGCTTTCCAACCGCCATCTTCAATATACTTAACAACCTCTGTTTCCACTTTCGTATTTCTTGCATACCGCTCGACTCTACTAAGAAGTGGTTGCATCTCGGTTCTATAATGATCATTAGCAATCCCATCCCACCAATCCGAAGATAGTGGGCACACCATACAGCCAACCCTAAACAATCCCAGTCGATATGCATCGTTTAATAAAATTCCCTCATGCAGAATATAACAATATAATTCAGCAGTATTCCATTTATGAATTGCGCTAACATTAACTTGGCTAATGTTTTTTGCGCCTTCACTCACTTCGTCGTATTTTGCCCTTCGAGCACTTTCCTCTGCTCTAACGCCATCAAATACAACTGCTTTTGCGTTGTATTTTCCAGTTATTTCACGCAATTTTAAGATAGTCGGCACAGATTTATGAACGGCGCAACACCATCGCATTCTTCTTCCCGGAGGTCCAAATTCGTCCCAGCTCTCGGTAGCTTTCAAATGACATTTTGCGGTATAAAAATGAAGTTCCGGCCAATGTTCTTTTGCTCGTTTCACAGCTGTATAAGTGTCGGACAATTCCATGCCTGTGTCACTAAAAATTACACAGAATTCATTTGGAGCCAATGCCTTGGCGCATAGATCCAACAGAACGATGGAGTCCTTGCCACCGGAAAAAGCGCACACGAAAGAGTATCGTTCCGATTTATATTTATCATGTTGCTCACGGATAAAAGAGATTGCCTTCTGTTCTAGGCTCTTCATCAAATTCTTGTTAACCTCATACAGTCGATTAATATCCACCGGCTGTAGCTGCAAACGTTTATCCGTGTTATAGACCACGGTAGGGCGGGTATAAAAGCCGCCTCCTTTTGCTTCCGCAACGCATTCACCATTGAGTACATAGCGCCGTACACCCTCTGCCCAAAGCAGGGGGGCATCCGTGTCTGGATAATCCCAGTGTTCATACATCTTGAAGAAGTCCAGCTCTTCCTTGAACACCGGTCTGATTTCCTTTTGCAGTTTTGCATTTACTGTCAGACGAAATATTCCATATTCATCTGTCCACTCATATCCGTACATAACAAATTACTCTTCTCTCATAGTTTTCTCGCTTAAAACAGGATTTTCCCCGCGTCATCCTTCGTCAGCCAGGGGCGATTCCTGTGAAGCACAGTATGACAGTTAGGGCACACTGTGATAAAATCATCAGCTGCATAATGCTTGCTGCTATTCAGTTCGGTGATAGGAACGGTCAAATGGCATTGCAGGAAATTGCCGGGAGTCGGCTTATAAATCTCCGACAAGTTCAAATGACAGATTTCACAGTTTTCTGCGCGGACGATTTTCCGACCATCTCTTGTCTCCAGCACTCTATGCAAATGGTACAGCAAGGCTCCCTCCGGAAAATCTTCGCCCTCAAGCTCGCTCCCGAATGTTGCTGTTTTGAAAAATTCGCAATTTTTCCTTATGGCACGCGCAATTTTATGCAGCTCGTCTTTTCTTCCGTCGAACTCATCGGCAACCTCATAGAAAATCGTACCGACATCAGGGTCCTTTTTACCTTTGTTATAACTTGACCTAAATTTGCTAAGCTGCCCATTTACCCCGCCTTTGCTTCTAAAATTTTCGCGGCGTGCAGAAAGCGGAATAATAGGAAGCTCATTCAAAAGTTCACTGAGTTCGGCGATTTCATGGCTTTCCTTGTTCAGTCGAAGCTTGTCAGCAAAATGCAAAACATCCAGCGCCAGTATTGCTTCATCCCGAGTAAACGATATATTTGCCATGTCTTATATCATCACCTTAACGTGGTTGCCGTCACTATCCCAAAGGAAGCGCGGATCGCCTCCAAGAGCGTTGGGCATGTTATAAATCAATTGGCTGCCGCTGATCATGCCTGCGTCTACCAGTATTCCGCGCAATTCTTCCGCTTCAAACTCGTAACGACTCGGCATCTCATTGTGCAGAAAAACTGCGACAACATCCCGAAAATCCTGTATCCAGCTATCTTTTTCTACAAACATCGCGTGGAGCGTATTGCTATTCTGCGATTCCATTGCGATGATAGTTCTGGCTTCAAGCTCGTTCGGATAGAATCGGATCAGTTGTTGCAACAGCATCGGTGTCCAAGGAAGGCAAGCCGGCAAAGTCGGCAGCAAATTGTACCAACTCTCCGATATATTGCGAGGAATGATATGGCCGTCAGTATCCTCAAACAGCCGACGCAGAGCGCAGTGTATTGACTCCAAAAAGTCTGTGTCTATGTGCATGAGTTCTGCCAGCAGATACTCATTTTCTGCATAGATGAGGAACACTGGTTCTTTATCTATGCGCATCAATCCTCGCAAGTTGCCGGTGTTCGATCCCAGCCCGGTCAAGTAGCGCACGAGTTCATCATAGGTGACGGTTGCGCCTTTTTCGCGAGCATACTTGCTTACGATATCGATGACCGAATCGGCAGAATACTCGGGAAGACTGATATACATATTGGATTTAAAAACATAGTGTTTTCCATGGTATTTCAACTTTTCAAACAGGTGTCGCGCCAGATCATACACAGATTGTTGGCCTATAATGCCGTTGTCATTGAAGAACATGGCCATTTCGCTACAGGCATACTCATACAAATGTTTTGCCGTTGCAACACCATCGTTCTTCTTGAGCAGCTTATCAAGGATTGCCTCCAAAGTGTCTGCTCCTTCTTCGAAATCTACCAGTGCCTCCTCGTGATAGAGTTTTCGATTCATCTCAATAATGTGGGGCGACTGCGCAACGATTTCTTTTGTCCCCACCATCGTATAATGTAGCTTGTTCTGCAACTCTTCATAAGTAGCACCTGTCAAATCGCACTGGAGCAAATAATCCTCTGCTTCTTGTCTAAGGACAGGAGAAATGGAGGTCGCTGGCGTTTCAGCCACTTTTTGCAAGTCCTTTGTTAGCCGATCCGTAGGCTTCCTCTGGGGCATTTCGACGCTTTTTGTCTTTTCTTCCACGGAATAATCTTGTGGTACTACATCGCAGCGTTTTATAATCCATGCAATATCCTGCTGCACCTGCTCCAAAGATAAATCGGAATCTATGTAAGCTTCAGGATTCATAAGCCTCAGCTTTGTATTGCCATAGTCATACTGACTTACAACAATCTTTTGAGACTCAGGGTTGTAAACATTCAGCAGTGTGCGGAACTTCAAGGGATACCTGGTGGAAACCGCTGTTAAGAACGCCACAAACGCTTTCGAAGGCGAAGTGCCTTTATATACTCCCCCGTTATAATGAATCTCATATACGGAGGTATTCTGCTCGTCATTTTCCTTTTCCGCATTTCTCAGTTTCGCAGTTAATTCTGTGCTGATTGCCAGTCTCTGCTGAATAGAGTACAACTGGTGAAGATTCATAAAGGACCACAGATTGACCTCGTTTAGTTCCTCCAGCGTTGTAATTCCTTTTTTCTTCAACTCCTTATAAAGTAGATCGTATTTCTCATCTTCAAAGAATCTGTCAAAGTCGGTACCCTGTTGCTCTGGTTCTTTATTTTTTGAAGCAACACAGGCAGTAGTTTCTTGCCGATCTGAGCTTTGGAGATACAGCAGATATTTCGTGATTGCAGCATTATATCTGTTGTGTTGACTTGCGTTCACTTCCCAATATTCGGTTGTCTGCCTCAGCTGATCTACGACTCTTTGCGCTTCTGCGCGATCCGCCCCATAAAGGCGGATTTCTTTCAACCCAAGCCTGCTTGCCAACTGTTCGCAATTGGTAATAGCAGAGGAATAGCTTTGTGCGCTACGTTCTGCCATATACTGATCATGGAGCAGCCAATTGCGGAATACTGCTTTATAGTTTCCCGTGTCGGTCGTTACCATAGCAGACATAGTATTCTTCGTCGCAGATGCCGCCCGTTTCGATGCGTTTTCTACTAATGAAGGCTCTGTACATTGCATCGATTCAATTTTTATATAACGGATTTCAAGATTCTCGTAATCAACATTACATCTGTCCAGCAGTAGGCGAATTTTCATCACGATATCTGTTGCACTTAGGTTCGTTTCGACATAAAAATTGTCGCTGACCTCCTTAGGTGCATTCATTTTATCCGAGGCTTTTTGACTTCCGAAGTCAATCCGCCGGCCTCCACTGATATTTGTGTTGTACATTCGAAGGAATTCATCTGGATAGTCTTCCGACAAGCATACGAGAACTTTTACATATAATTGCGTCCAATTAGAGATACCAGTCTGTTCATCCCCAAAGTATGAAAATGAAACTGGCTTTGTATATGCAAAACTATTGATATGGCAAAAATCAATTATCAGCACATTATCTTCTTTTTTATTTTCGCTCAAGGCGATTTCTTTCCTTTGAGTAACTTCGCAAGGTTTACCATCGGAAGAAATATCTCCCATAGTTTGAGAAATACTCAATTCAGTCGTATTTGTTTCTTGGGCGACCAGCGATTTCACAAAAGCTTTGTAATACTGTGCTGCAGTAACAATCTTCCTCATCTGTTTTTTATGCGAAAGCTGAAATATGCGGCTTTCAGTAACAGTTTTTTGAACTCTCTTAATGATATCCAAATCTATTGTTTCAAACAAAGGCTTACGAAGTACTTTTATTTTGAGACAATAAGCCTCTATTTCCGAATAGCAAAAGCACAACTCAGACAGATGAGCCGATGGTGCATTCTGGGCAAGCCAAGTAGCAAAAAGCTCTTCGATTTTCTCCTTGTCGCCAACCATTAACATTGCCTCCTCTGAATATTTGTAGTACTCGCTTCATTATTTCCGAAATATTGCCACAGTTATTATGAATCAGCGCATCTGATAAGTAACGTATGTCTGCTTCTATTGCTCTATTATGTCCAATAATCAGGCCTTCTCTGAATCCTCATCCGGGAGAAACTCGAGAACGTCATTTGCAGTGCAACCAAGCGCAAGACAGATTTTGCCAATCAGTTCAACAGATACAGGTTCTTGTCGTCCCATTTTGACAATCGTACTCGAACTAATGCCAGCCTTTTCACATAATTCTTTTTTCTTCATATTCTTGTCAATAAGGAGTTTGAATAGTTTATTGTATGAAATTTTCATAAGCCTGTCCACCCCGTCCAATCAAGTACAATTTGGTTGCAATAAAACAGAATATATTATACCACCTTCCATGGTAGCCGTAAAGATATAATCCGTTTATTTGAAAGCTTTTTAGTCTCATTTTTCGTATTTTCTTTCTTCTGCAAGCAGGGCTTTCGTGACACGAAAGCGATTTTCTGCTTGTTGGGGAAGTCTCCACTCCGTTCCGGTCCGCGCAAAGCAGACGTCCACCGGACGTCTTGCGCCCGTTCCGGATGCTTTAACGGCAGTTCCTGCCATAGAAAAAACCGGAGTGAATCATCACCCCGGCTTCAAAAAACATTTACTTGTGCTTGCGGTCTCCACGCTTTTTGTAGTCCTCGTCTATACGCTTTTTCCAGTCTGCGCTCAGCGGGGCACTGCACCGGACAGAGCTGATTGCTTCGCTGACCACTTCATAATTCAACGCAGTTCCTTCGCTGTCGCACTGATAGTTGACTGCACGATCTGCACCGATTCCGAACTGGCTTGCGGTCTCTACTGCGTCAATATTGGCACCGAGGAACAAAAACTCCCAACCGTATTTCGCTTTCTGCCGCTCGATCATCTGCTTTACTTTTTCGCTGTTGTACCGACGGCTGGCATTTTCCATTCCGTCCGTAGTGATTACAAACATAGTGTGTTCCGGGACATCTTCTGGTCGTGCGTACTTATGAACATTTCCAATGTGATGAATCGCACCGCCGATGGTGTCCCGTTCTAATCCGCTCATGGAACCGCTGCGGTCTAAGATAAAAACGAGCTCTGTTAAATTCTTTCTCATATGCTTGTCCTCCCAAAATCTCGCCCTTGCGGGCTCGCTGTTGCGGTATTCGCCAAGGTTTCGAGCAAGCTCGAACTTTGGCTCATTACACGCGCATATGGCTGCTCGGTTTCGTACCTTACAGCCATAGTATAGCGATTTTCTTTTGTAGGGTGGTCGCATGGAAAGCGACATTTCTTTGTCCTTATGCTCCGATCAGGCTCTGGTCAAAGGCAAACAGTGCCTCGTTGATTTCATACACATTGTAGTTTCCTCGTTCGACAAAATATTCTACAATGATGTCGAATTTGCTCGAATGGGAAAGGGTAAAGCCTGCCTTGCCGAGCATCTCCTGCATCTGGGCAAGCGGCAATTCCAAAGCCAGGGCAAATGCCAGCACCGTAGGTTTGGATGGCTTGTAGAATTTATCCGAACGGATCTTCGAGAAGAGCTTCCGGTCAATGTTTGCCTTCTTGTAGCACTGGGCATCCGTCATGCCGCTTTCGTCAATCTTCCACAGCAGCATTTCCGAAAAACTCTCATCAATCTGTCCCAGTGCCTCTTCCAAGGATTGACTGCTGCAAGATTTACAGATTGCTTCGGACGGCAGCGGGGCAGGTGCAGCTTCAAAGCAGGATTCCTCTGACAATGCTTCGAGCCGCCGCCTCTGTTCTGCCCGTCTGTCGGTATGTTCCTCCACATACCGGTCATCTATGTACGCCGCGATATCAGCAAAAAGTTTTCCGCTAATCTGATATGCCTTCCGATCAAAGCTAACGATGTAAACCATCATCTCATTCTCCAGCAGGAATGTGCCGATGGTATCGACTGCAACCTTCAGAGCCTGGTCTTTAGGATAGCCGTAAATGCCGGAGGAAATCAGCGGAAAGGCCACCGACTGACAGCCATTTTCTTTTGCCAGGTTCAAAGATGTCCGATAACAGGATTCCAGAAGCTCCTGTTCCCGATGTTTGCCATCCCTCCAACGCGGTCCAACTGCATGGATCACATATTTGCAGGGCAAGTGGTATCCCTTTGTGATTTTTGCGCTGCCTGTCTCGCAGCCATGCAGCGTACTGCACTCTGCAAGCAGCTCCGGTCCGGCAGCACGATGAATGCAGCCGTCCACACCACCACCGCCCAAAAGAGACGTGTTGGCAGCATTGACGATTGCGTCAACGCTCATTTTTGTAATATCGTTTCTGATAATCTGTAAGGGCATTGCTTATTCCTCCCTCTTCTGCACATCGTTAAACATGCTTTTTTTGCAATTCTCGAATCAACATTTCAACCTGTGCCCCTGTAAGAAACGGTGTTTTGATTGTCGATGCCCAATAAAAATTCCGCTTCAAAATTGTTTTTATTTCATTCGGAGAAAGCGCAGGCAACGCCTTGACATCCCCATTAAATTTTTCCGGCACAATCATTCTGACACTATGATATTTTTCATCAGCCACTTCTGTCGGCGTGTCTGTGACAATCTGTCCAACCGCAATAATTCCTCTTCCTTTGGAATAAAAAAGAGCATAGTCATCTTTGCGAAAGCTGTCGATATACCGTTTGGCATCCCCATATGCCGCTATTTTGTTTCCGAGAATCATCTCGGATTCATTTGTATCTGAATACGAGATATTCGTATCAAACATGATTCCTTTACACGCAGAAAACTTCAAACGATTATTTTCTATTTCTGTCAGAAACTTCACCCAGTATAAAACATTCTCCGGAATGATATGAGACTTATCCGGATTGATCGCAAATTCATAGATAACCGTTGGATCTGCTGCTTTCACATTTGAATATTTCTGTGCATTCTGAACGTTTCCTTCTGTTGTAAGCAAATACACTTCACCATTCAGGCTGGAATAGTCATCTGTATTGAGATCAACATCACCCTTCTTTACCTGAATGTAAATATGCTTTCGGTTCAGGTCATTTGGATCAACCAAAACGCACTCATACTTTGGCGTAGCAATTTTATTTGTCGATGGAATGCAAACGTAGCCTTTCGTATCATACAGCCACAGCGCAAGTAAATCCTCAACATCTTCCGGCTGAAGCAGGCTGTAAAAATGCTTCTCGCATAACGAGAGGGCTGGATCGGGATAATTGAATAGATCCAGCGCTGAATCGTGGACACGGTTATACAACATCTGACTGTATTCTTCCACTCCATTTTTCTTAATTCTCTGGATGGTTGAACCCATAATAAATGATGTTGCCACAGCACCAGGAACGGATTCTTCATCTGCCTTATCTGTAGCTGGATACCAATCTATATTGGTCAACTGATTCGCTGCATCCATCTGTACTGCATCCTCGCGAAACACCCATGTACTGTTCGCCTTAACTCTCGCAATATAGTATTTCCCTTCATTTCTTGAGCGCATCCATAGGAGATCTCCTTCTTTCACATCCTCTACCATGCGGCATACACTGTCGAATGATTTGTACTGCGTTCTTGCCAGATTACAGTAATCCAAAAATGTATGTATCCCAGAACGTTCTGCCTGGGTTAATTCACGCAGACTCCATCCCATTGCTGCTACATGATTTTTCAAGCAATAGTCGGCAACATTTGTGCCTCCTGTATTCACCTGTAATCTCCATACTGCCATCTTGTCTTCCTCTTTCTTTTTGCATTTAGAACTTTCTCATCATTCGCTTTAATATTATTATATATCGTCCACACATAGAGTGACAGATGCAATGTACATTATTTTGCACATTTCCGATTTGGTCTTGCGGCACTCTGCATAGGAGCTTTTCTTTCGTTCCAGGAGCATCGCATACTCTGCGTTCAGCTCGCTGATGCGCGGGAGCTTTTTGTCAGAGCCGTTCTCTTTCTTATAAGCATCGAACGCCTTTTTCGCTGCGCTGTTGAAAAATGCCATAAATGTGTACCGCGGCAAAGGAAGGCTACCATTGCACAATTGCCTTTGTGATTCAGATGAATGGAATTCATCGGGTGTTTCCAAATGAGGCGACTGTCGGCAAGGAGGATCTGGAAGAGATGGGAACTGCCATGACTCTGGATCTCCTGGAGGACGGTACCGGAACCATGGATTATGACGGGACGGTCTATGATCTGACCTGGGATGACAGCAGTATTACCATGGAGGATGTGGCAGATTTCTATACGCTGGAGGATGGTGTGCTGATGCTGGCAAATGCCGATACAGAGATGGTATTTGAACGGCCAGGAAGCGTAGCAGCTGTGACTGACCGGATGAAGAAGAGGGTGAGCAAACAGCCTCCAGCACAGCAGCATCGATAGAGGACAGCTGGACAGTCGTTCCGCTGGCGTCTGCTCAGGAGCTGGTGCCTTATAGCTGTACAGAATTCAGTATGAATATTCCGGAAGGCTGGAGCGTGAAATCTTCTGCCATGTACACCGGTATGTTTCATGCAATTCATGTTTTTGATCCGGAGAATCCGGTAAATCAGATTTTCTTTATGCTAAAAATGGAACCATTATTTTCAGATGAAAATTCCCGGGCGATGATGGCGCTTTCCAGTGATTTGTTTGGAAAATGTCCCATTCTTACGAATGTATCGACACAGGGAGTCTTTGAAATATTCCCACAGTTTGCAGACGCAATGAATGCAACTGCTGACTATGCGGATATTCAGACACCGTACATTGCAGATTTTTCTGTGACAGAGAGCTTTGAAAGTACTCAGGGAATGAGCAGCGTTGCTATTTCCCCCTCCATTCTTCGGGCGGATTTTACACAGAATGGCACAACGGGAGAAGGAATGTTCACGGCGGATGTGGTTCCCTTTGCCATGGGCACGGGAATGGGATATTATTCTGTCTATAATCTGACAGTCCTCAGTGCAGAAAAGGGAACATTTCAGGACTGGCAGCCTACTTTGAATAAAGTTCTCAGCAGTCTTAATTATACGCCGGAGTTCCAGAGCTTTGCCATGTCCCAGAGCAATCAGGCGGCCTCTACCTCCCAGTCTCTCAGCCAGTGAGATGTCCGACAGCATCATGTCTTCCTGGGAAAACCGGAACCAGAGCCAGGATATTATGAGCCAGAAACAGAGTGACGCTACCCTGGGTTACGAGCGCATCGTGGACACTGAAACTGGAAATATTTACAAAATTGACAACGGTTTCACCGATTGGTATGACGGCTCCCGTTACAAGTCCATCACTGATGATCAGTATACGGATTCGGTGGAAGCAGTGATTCACTGGAAGTAGAGTCATTGATTTTTTAAGGCATTTGCGGTATCATGGCATGGTATAGTTTGGGATAAATAAAAGGGGTAGAGAGGGATTAAGAAATGGAAAAAAGAAATGCAAAAGCCTTATTGCCTATCGCGGTGTTTGTGGTTTTATATCTGGGACTGGGGATTCTGTTTGAATATGTCCTGAATATCGAGATGGGATTTTACAAAATTCCTGTTGTGATTATATTTTTGCTTGCACTGCTTGTTGCATGTCTGCAAAACCGGAAATTAAGCCTGAATGATAAACTGAAAATAATGGGAGTTGGAATCAGCGATCCGAACATTATTACCATGATCATTATATTTATGCTGGCTGGAATTTTTGTGGGTGTTGTTGGAAGAACATCAGCAAACAGTGTGGCATATTTTATTCTGTCACTGATACCGCCTCAGTTTGCGGTTGTGGTGCTTTTTGTAGTAAGTTGTTTTGTATCACTTGCAATGGGGACTTCCGTAGGAACCATTACTTTAATTACTCCGATTGGAATAGCCGTGTCGCGAGCATCGGGGTTTGACCTGCCGCTTTGTATTGCGACAGTCATGGGTGGTGCAATGTTTGGGGATAATCTGTCCTTTATCTCTGATACGACAATTGCCGCATGTAATGGACAGGGTTGTAAGATGACAGATAAATTTAAGGAAAACTTTTTCATTGCACTTCCGGCAGCAATTGTCAGTCTGGTGATTATTTACAGTCTGTCTGTGAAAAATTACAGTGGCGGAGTTGTGCAGGAAGAATATCATCTGATACAGGCCATTCCTTATATACTGGTACTGGCGGGAGGCATTCTTGGCTTAAATGTGTTCCTGGTACTGATTACAGGAATCATAAGTGGCTCCATCATCATGATTGCGACAGGGATGATCGTGCCGACGGATTTGCTTGGAAATATGGGAGACGGGGCAGCAGGCATGTTTGAAACCAGCATGGTTGCCATTCTGGTAGCGTCTATCTGTGCACTGATCAAAGAATATGGTGGATTTGCTGCTCTGCTATATTGGATAAAAAAAGTGTTTAAAGGGAGAAAAGGCGGACTCCTTGGCATGGGTCTGTTGGTAGGTCTGATGGATATTGCAACGGCGAATAATACAGTCGCAATTGTTATGGCAAATCCAATTGCAAAAGAAATGTCAGGAAACTACGGAATCAGCAATAAGAAAGCAGCATCTATTCTGGATACATTTTCCTGTATCTTTCAGGGAATTCTTCCTTATGGAGCACAGATGCTGGTTGCCATCTCAGCGGCTTCCGGCCTGGGTGAGACAGTCAGTGCATTTGATATTCTGCCAAGGTTGTTTTACCCGTATATGTTGTTCATCAGTTCCCTTGTCTTTATTTCTTTTGAAAAAAATGCATAACTGGAAAAACAGATAGAAAAAGAAGGCGAAAGCAATGTTCGGAGAATGTCATGCCCATGTAATCATGGACGGAATCAATTATAAAGCAGCAGTGGCCGCTTCGATCTGCTTCTTATCGGCACCATGATGGAGTTGGACAGATTCTCAATCATATTGAAAATACTGCCATTCCATCCCTGTGGGGTCTGTCCTACCTGTACGGATATATCCGCGACCTGTTGGTTTACGCTGTCAAACATCCCCGAAAGGTTGCTCATAATACCGCCCACCAGCATTTCTTTCAGCCAATTCGTCAGGGCTTCAAGTAAGAAATCCATACGGTGTCAACCTCCTTTCCGCCGCCCCCGCAGAGCTGCGGGAGCGGCAAGGATTTCATGCAGGAACGTTTAGACAGAGAACAGTCCGGAGAGCAGAGGTACAAGAACCATACCAACAACGGCTACACCAGCACCGGCCATGAGCTGTTTTATGTCTTTTATGAGAAAATATTTGCTCGAAATGAGCCTTGAAAAGTATAAAAAGATTATATTTTGATAGATTTTCTTATTTATGGGAGCCGGAACCTCTTTCGATGGTTCCAAGCTCCGGTGACTGCTTTTGCACATTCCTGGATTGTTGTATAAATTTAAACTCACATTCCATATCAAGATTTCTCTAATTCTTCCTTATACAATTCGGTTATATATGCCGGACCATTACACCACAGTTTTGTTTTCTCATCATACAGTGCTTTTCCTGTCTTTGAACATAGAAAATCCGTCAATATCTCTTTTCTGTCCCTGCCCGTTTCTTCTGCAATCTCATCTGTCACCATAGTGATAAGAAGATCTATTGTATAATTTATTTTTTCTTTTGGAATTGTTACTTCAGCCATATCTTCTCACCTTTCACAAATTTCAGACACTTAATAGCTGCTTCCGTTTTAAAGCAATATTGATCTTTTAATTTATTGGGCAGCAACTGTCTGATGCAGAAATCGTCTGCTTCCTTATCGCCTGCTGTCCCGAAAGCCCCGGCAAGGTAAGCAGTAAGGGTAGCGTTTGTTACATCATCCGCAATCTTTCCTGCAATGATATCATACCTCGCCATTTCACGTTCAACTTCGATGAACATTTTTTTCTTGGTCAATAAAACTGGAATTTTCAAATTAGTCTTTGCAAATAACCTTTGAATCTTCACCGTCAATTACAATTCCCTGACGGTTGTTAATTGGGCATAGATTCAAATCCGAAAACTCAGTCATTATTTTCTCGGTAACTTTCTTAAATGGTGCTGTAAGATAATGCGGAAGAACATAGAAATCAATCAAATCAATCCCTGCATCATCTTCTTGTGAGTAGTCCTCCGGCTTTTCATCCATTTGCTCGATATATTGGATGCTTGGAGCGCATATAATTGCGCCTGCCGACTCGCCGATCATCAATTTTCCATTTGCCAATTCCTTTTTCAGCAGTCCATCAGTTCCCGTTTTACGGAGCTGGTCCATAAGAAAGAAAGAATTTCCGCCGGT
>NZ_WQPW01000105.1:0-320 GCF_018785465.1 Clostridium sp. MCC328 | reverse complement strand
CTTTCATCGGCTCTTAGTGCCAAGGCATCCACCCTGCGCTCTTTCTAGCTTAACCAGTAGTATCTCCACCGCGGGAACGGCTTTCATACGAAGGTGCATAGCGTTGCACCCCTGGTCTTTGTGTTTACTTGATTCTTTCGGTTACGTATCTTTCGATACGCCTCGGATGTCTTGTTTCTTAAATATATTTAAGATTCAATTTATTCAATATGTGATTTTCAAGGTACGTTAGGGATTAGATTTAATCCCGAGTGGAGATGGAGAGATTCGAACTCTTGACCCCCTGCTTGCAAGGCAGGTGCTCTCCCAACTGAGCTACA
>NZ_WQPW01000104.1:0-618 GCF_018785465.1 Clostridium sp. MCC328 | reverse complement strand
GACGAGCAAGACTAAGGATCTTGTGGTGGTTACATCGTGTGGGTTCAAGTCCCATCTTCCGCACGAAAGACTCAAGTCGAAAGACTTGAGTCTTTTTGCGTTATAGAGAAAATAGCGATAGATGTGGAGAGCCTGGTGATTGAGGTGATGGTACTGGAATTGTCAAATTAATGTATGAATGCGTATTTTGAGGAAAATGCCACGCAAAGTGTAACATGGAGAGAAGGAAGCGCGGTTGCGATGAGCACCAGAGGGAAGCGCTATATTCGGCATTTGTGGGAAGAGCAGGAGAAAAGGCGATGGAAATTTAAGATAGATGATATTTCTGAAGGATGACTGCAGAAGATGTTTTGTGAGATATAGCCGTAGAGATCATTGCATGATATCTTTGGGATGGGTCTTACTGTGGAGATGATCTCTTTAGCGGATTTCGGTTATGCCATGGGATAGAATATAGTACAAATTGAGTAAAAAAAATATGTTATTAAAAAAATAAAAAAAGTTTAAAAAAGTACTTGCCAAACAGAAAGAACTATGATATATTAATATGCGTCGGTGAGAGATACAAAATCTTGAAACACCCGATACGCGGAAGTGTCGGAACTGGCAGACGAGCAA
>NZ_WQPW01000103.1:0-1373 GCF_018785465.1 Clostridium sp. MCC328 | reverse complement strand
TGATATTGTCAATATTGGTTGACACATTTATCTCAAAGATATCATTTCCTATGCAGCCAGGCCCAGAGATTGGTAGTATCTCTGACGCTTAATCATAGGAGGAAGCCCACCGTTGGCAGAGCAGATCCTCCTGTTGTTCCAGTAACTGATGAAATATCTCCAAATAAGAACTCTCAGCTCATCCGTGGTCAGGCTTTCCGTATTGTAGCGGTCATAGAGAAGCTCGCTTTTCATTCTGGCCCACATGCTTTCACATCGAGCATTATCGTGGCACCTGCCACCATCACTGTTCATGCTTTGTATAATGCCATATTTAGAAAGCGCCTGACGGTAGGTTTCACTGGTATATTGTCTTCCTCTGTCGGAGTGCACAATGGCACCTCGCAGATCAGGATGCGCCAGATAGGCATTATCCAGTGTATGCTCACACAGAGTTGCCTTCATGTTTGTTTCCATTGCCAGTCCCAGAACGCTGGAATCAAAGCAGTCGAAGATGGCTGAAACATACAGTTTTCCATCTTTTGCCTTGATTTCTGTGATATCAGTTACGCATTTTTCAAGTGGCTTATCAGCCTTGAACTCTCTCTTCAGAAGATCATCTGACTTACGTGCTTCCCGATCAGCCTTGGTAATGCCATTTGGCTTGCGCTTTGGCCGATGGACAAGTCCTATTTCATCCATAACCCTGTAAACGGTTCGTTCACTGGGGATCTTGATTCCCGTCGGATTCTTAAGGAGCAGTGCTTGGTACATGCGAATACGTCCATAGGTATCATTGCATTCATCCTCAGCATGGATCACTCTCATGGCATCAGCAAGATCCTGATATTTCCAAGGGCGATCTTTAATAGCAAGATATTTGTAGAAACCCTGGCGGCTGACGCCAAGCATCCGGCAATAGAATGAGAGTTTTCCCTTAATCACGCCGTCTTTCGTTTTTATGGCAATGAACATCATTCTTTGGTTCTTGCTGACTTCCGACGGCTGGCTGCGAAAAAAGCGCTTGCTTCCTCGAGAAATTCATTTTCCTCTTTCAGACGCCGGATTTCTTTGTCCTGATCTTTAACGCGTTTGCGGAGCATGGCAAGCTCCTCAGCAAGACTCATCGCGCTTTCCGGAGTATGTGCACCGTCGCCAATATCCAATGTGCCTGCTCTAACTGCTTTCAGCCATGTGTGGATGGTTCCTTCTGGGATACCTAATTCTTTGGCTGCCTTAGCACCGCCGATTTCTTTGGCAAGTTTGACAGCCTGGATCTTATATTCCTGGTCGTATTTACGTTGGGTTCGTGACATTGAGAGTTCCTCCTTATTCTCTTTTATTATACATGAATTCCTTGAGAATAAGGTGTCAACTTTATTTATACAACATCA